>DATCVX010000472.1:0-4205 GCA_036566705.1 Arthrobacter sp.
TCGCACCGGTTGTATGGGAGGCCGAGCCCGGCCTCCAGGCCGAGCCGCCTCACCAATAACAATTCCGGGCATGCCCGGGGCTGGAGTCGATGTGGCTATTTCTGAACAACTGCCCGAGCTCGTTTTTGATCAGGGACAGAAAGCTACCTCTCGCGCCACGCGAGCCACCTCAACAACCGGTGCAGCAGACGAAAAGCCTGCGGCCGGTTTTGCTGTTTCCGGAGGGGGAACCACCATTAGCAGTTTCGTCATTGACACGTCCGTCCTGCTTTCTGATCCGCGGGCGCTGCTTCGCTTCGCCGAGCACGAGGTCATTGTTCCGATCGTGGTCATCAGCGAGCTGGAGGCCAAACGGCACGACCCCGAACTCGGCTACTTCGCCCGCAAGGCCCTGCGGCTCCTCGATGACCTCCGAGTCAAACATGGCGGCCTGAACAGGCCCATCCCCATAGGTGACGACGGCGGCACCCTCCTCGTGGAAATGAACCACATTTCCGCTGAGGTGCTTCCGCTGGGCTTCAGGAGCGGCGACAACGACAGCAGGATTCTGGCTGTGGCCAAGAACCTCGCCAACGAAGGCCGGAACGTCACGGTGGTCTCCAAGGACCTGCCGATGCGCGTCAAGGCCTCCGCGATGGGGCTGACCGCAGACGAGTACCGCAATGAACTGGTGAAGGACTCAGGCTGGACCGGCGTGGCGGAAGTGGAGGCCAGCGAGGACGAAATCTCCACCCTCTATGGCCACGAGCCCGTATTTATCCCCGCGGCAGCGGAAATGCCCGTCAACACCGGGCTGGTGCTTCTCTCGAACAGGGGTTCAGCCCTGGGCCGGGTAGGCGCCGACAAGCAGGTCCGGCTCGTCAAGGGAGACCGGGACGTTTTCGGCCTGCATGGACGCTCGGCTGAACAGCGGCTGGCCATCGACATGCTGATGGATCCCGCCGTCGGAATTGTGTCCATCGGAGGCCGGGCCGGCACCGGTAAGTCGGCATTGGCCCTCTGTGCTGGCCTGGAGGCTGTCCTTGAACGCCGCGAGCACCGGAAGGTCATTGTCTTCCGCCCCCTGTACGCCGTTGGCGGGCAGGAGCTTGGCTACCTGCCCGGCTCTGAGTCGGAAAAGATGAACCCGTGGGCGCAGGCGGTCTTCGACACCCTGGGCGCCCTGGTCAGCCAGGAAGTCGTGGAGGAAGTCATGGACCGGGGCATGCTGGAAGTCATGCCCCTGACCCACATCCGCGGCCGTTCCCTGCATGACGCCTTTGTGATTGTGGACGAGGCCCAGTCGCTGGAGAAGAACGTGCTCCTCACGGTCATGAGCCGCATCGGCCAGAACTCCAAGATCGTCCTCACCCACGACGTCGCCCAGCGCGACAACCTGCGCGTCGGCCGGCACGACGGCATAGCCGCCGTCGTCGAAACCCTCAAGGGCCACCCGCTCTTCGGCCACATCACCCTCACCCGTTCCGAACGCTCACCGATCGCAGCCCTGGTAACAGAACTGCTGGAGGGCGCCGAAATCTAGGCCAAGAAAGGTGCGGGGCCGTGGTCCGGTTCGTCGGGCCACGGCCCTCTCCGTCGCTAGGTGCGGGGCCGTGGTTCCGTTCGTCGGGCCGCGGCCCTTCTCCGTCGCTTAGACACCTCCCGCAGCTCTGCTACGGTCGCTGAGCGACCTGCGCTCCGCTTTGGTCGGCGATGCGCTCCTACGAGAAGGCCCGTGGACCTCCTTGTGCGGCCGGTCTCGGAGGCGACGTGTGCACATGTCAGGCGGCGGCTCTTCGCGTAGGCGCGCATCGCGGCGCATCGGGCCCAGAGGTCGCTCAGCGACCGATGGAGCCCCTATGCGTCGTGTCTAAGCGCCGGCGAAGTGCCGCCACCTGACGGGACCCAGCCACGTACACTTACGAAGCCCCGAGAAATGCGGCAGCGGGTTCGTGGCCCTCAACTTGGAGGGTCCAGTCGGGGCGCTTGAAGGTTGCCGGGGTGAGGCGGACTTTTTGGACGTCCTCCATTTTGCCGCCCCAGCTCATCCGTGTGACGCCGTTGGGCTCGTAGCCGAGCGAGCGGGATACGCCCAGGGAGGCGGCGTTCCAGACGGCGGCTTCGGACTCCGCCACTTCGGCTTTGAGCCAGTCGAACGCGTAAAGCACGACGGCGGCCCGCATCTCCTTGCCGAGTCCCCGGCCCTGGACGGACTGCTTGAGCCAGGAGCCGGTGCTGACGGTCTTGAGGGCGGCGAAGTCCTTGGCGCCGATGTCCTGGCAGCCGATGAACTCCTGTCCCTGCCAAATGCCCAGGAGCAGGGTCCAGTCCTCGGCGGTGGCCTGGCCTCGGCACCGCCAGTACCATTGGGCCATTTTCGGACCCAGCTCCTCTGCGGGGAGTTCAGCCCAGGGGGTGCTGAACGGGTTGCGGCCGGGCTCGTGGACTCCGCTCCGCGCAGCCGCAACCGCCGCCGGAATGTCGTCGTCGGTGATGGGCCGCAGCACCAGCCTGGGTGTGGTCAGTGTGAGGCCGAAAAGCGGCCACAGGGAAGTCAGCGCGGTCATCAGGGAAGCCTAGCCGATGGCTCAGGCGGAGATGTCCCAGCTGATATGGCGCCGGACGTCAGTGAGGTTCATCGACTCCGCCAGGAAAAGATCATCCAGCATGTATTCGTCGACTGCGATGACCCGCAGCCAGTGCCCGTACTCCGGTGTGGCCGGTTCCAGGGACTGGCTGGCCACGCAGACCCCGGTCCCGACGTCGATCCGGACCCGGTTGGTGCCGGGCATGCAGAGCGGCGCGCCGGGGTCCGCCGGGTGATAGGCGGACGTTGGCTTGACCTCGGCCTCAAGGGCTGGCCGCCCTTCGTGGTCGACACGGCGCACATCACTGATTTCCACGGCGTTGTTGCCCGGAAATTCCAGCGGGACAGGAGCGTTGCCTGCTAGCTCAACGGGGTCGAGGGCGGCGGAGAAGCGCCCGTTGCCGAAGCCCGGCTCTCCGTAGGCGGCCTCAGGGCGGCGCCTCACCAGGCCGCCGTCGTCGTAGACGGGCGCCACGAGGTGCGGCGGCAGCAGCCACGATTTCCGGGTGGCGCTGACGTAGAACCCGTCCTTGGAGTCATTGATCCCAGTGGTGCTGTGGAGGACGAGTCCGTCTGCCGTTTCGAGGCGGAGGGCGCCCGGCCGGCGCAGCCACGCACGCACCAGGGGTGCCGACGGGTCGGGGGCGGCGGTAAACGGTTCATCCCAGTACTCAAAGCGGAGGCTTTGCCATTTCCACGGCGAGGAACGGCAGAGGTTCCGGAACACCGTAGTCAGGTCCGCGGGCGAGCCGCCGCGGTCCGGATCCGGCCGGCGCCTGGTGTCCCATGTCGACATATCCACAGTTTACGCGTGGGCCCTCCGGCGGGAAGGGAAAATCCAGTAGCATCCGAGGAGTGATCCGACGACTGGACGAACTCTGGGAAGCAGCCCCGCTGGCCTTCTGGCTGGTCCTGGCGGCCTGCGTGTATTTTGCGGTGATGGCGGTCCGGCTCACCATTATCGACGTACGCCACCACCTGTTGCCCAACCGGATCGTGTTTCCGTCCTACGCCGTGGCCGGCGTCCTGCTGGCCGCGGCGGCGGTTGTTTCCGCGTTGACCGGTGCCTGGACGCTGCCGGCCGGGCCGGACGGAGCGGCTGCCCTGTTCGGCGTACCGGCGCTGCGGATCATGGCCGGGGGAGCCGTTCTTTGGGCGTTCTATTTTGTGCTCCGGCTTGCCTATCCGCCCGGCATGGGTTTCGGCGACGTCAAGCTGGCAGGTGTCCTGGGCATGTACCTCGGATACCTGGGGTGGACACATATTTTTGCGGCGACCTTTGGGGCCTTCCTGCTGGGCGGTCTCTGGAGCCTGGCCTTGCTGGCGGCCCGCCGGGGGACGCTGAAATCCTCGATCCCCTTCGGACCGTTCATGCTGGCGGGCGCGGCCGCCGCGATGCTGTTGCCGGCCTGACCCGGTCCGCATGCCGCGCCGAATGCCGACCGGCCGGCACCCCTGTTGGCCGATAGGCTGGCAGAATGCCTGCTCCTGATTATGTCCTCAAGCTCCGCGAGAAAATCGGCCACGACCCGCTGTGGGTCCCGGGTGTCCGCGGAGTGGTCCTTGACGACTCCGGCCGGGTTCTGCTGGCCCGCCGTGCCGACAACGGCCATTGGGCGCTCATCAGCGGAATGCTCGA
>DATCVX010000473.1:0-1905 GCA_036566705.1 Arthrobacter sp.
ATGTTCATTAGGTAATCCCATGGAGGGGGTCGGTGTCAAGGGTGGGGCGGTGGCGTACCGCCGTTCTGGCCCAGTTTTCAGCGCCACGAGACGGGTTTTGGCAGCAACGTCCGGGTGGGGGGATCCGAAACTGGGCCGGAACGTACGAAGGCGGCACGCACCCCGGGCGGTCGGCGCCGGGCAGGCAGGCCCAACCCTTCATCGATTGCTCCGTCCCGGCCCTTTTGGGCGGTCAAAAGGGCGCCCATGGAGCAATCGATGGAAGAGGGGGTGCCCGGTACGCCAACCGTGGCCAGCACCACGCCCCCTGACGGGCAAAACGCTGCCGAAAGCCCGAGCGGAAGTGCAAGGATGGGATGACCGGCAGCTCCACACCAGCACAGCAAAGGGCGGACCATGGCCAAAGGCATTTACGTCAGCGCAACCACTCCAGGCTCGGGCAAATCGCTCGTGGCCCTGGGGCTGGCGGACACGCTGCACCGGCACGCGGACCGGATCGGCTTCTTCAAACCCGTGGTCCACGGCCCGGACGCGGCGGACGACCCCATGGTGACCCTGATGAAGGCACGCTTCCAGCTCGACGACGACCGGTGCCGCGGCGGCCTGACCGGCGCCGAGGTGCGGGCCCTGCTCGCCGACGGCAAGCGCGCCGACATCGATGCCCGCTGCGTGGAGATCTTCGCCGAAATGTCCCGCCACTGCGACGTGGTGATCGTGGAGGGGACCGACCTCACCGGCCAGGACGCCGCCGTCGAATTTGACCTCAACGCCCGCCTGGCCAACAACCTGAGCGCCCCCGTGGTGGCCGTGGTGGGCGCGAAGGGGCTTAGCGTCGCCGAGGCGGCGGCCGCCGTCGAGGTTGCCCGCAAGGAGCTGACCGCGGAAAGGTGCGCGCTGCTGGCCATCATGGTGAACCGCGCGGACCCGGACCTGGTGGACGCCATCGGGGCCGAAGTGAAGCTGGGCGCATCCGGCCGGCCCGTGTACGTCCTGCCGGAGCTCGACGAGATCGCCCGGCCCACCACCGGCGAGGTGGCTGCGGCGCTCGGCGTGCGGCAGATCGCCGGCCGCGCCGATATGGAGCGTGACGTCAAGGACATCAAGGTGGCGGCCATGAACGTGGGCAACTTTCTGAACGTGCTGGACGAGGGCGCGCTGGTGATTGTGCCGGGGGACCGGGCGGACGTGATGGTGGCCTGCCTGGCGTCGTCGTTCTCGCCCGAGTTTCCGGTGCCGTCCGCGCTGATCCTGACGGGCGGCCTGGCGCCGGACGCCAATATCTACCCGCTCCTGGCGCAGGCCCCGTTCCCCGTCTTTGCCGCGACGCAGGACACCTACACCACCGCCAAGCGCGTGTCCGAGGTGCGCAGCGAGATCTGGTCGGGGCACCGCCGCAAGGTGGCCTCCGCGCTGGGCCTGTGGTCCCGGCGCGTTGACGAAGCGGAGCTGGTGGAGCGTCTGCACCTGCCGCGGGCCGAGCGGATGACGCCGCTGCGGTTCCTGCACGACCTGATCGAACGGGCAAGGGCGGAGCGCCGGCACGTTGTGTTGCCGGAAGGGACGGATGTGCGGATCCTCCGCGCCGCCGAAATCCTGCACCGCCGCGACGTCTGCGACCTGACCCTCCTTGGCCCGGAAACCGACGTCCGCGAGCTCGCTGCGGCCCGGGGCATTGACCTCTCCGGGATCAATATCGTGGACCCGGCCACGTCCGAGCTCCGGCAGGGCTTCGCGGAAAAGTACGCCGAGCTGCGGGCGCACAAAGGCGTGGACCTGGCCAAGGCGCTGGAAATCATGCAGGACGGCAGCTACTTCGGCACCATGATGGTCCAGCTGGGCGTGGTGGACGGCATGGTCTCCGGCGCCGCGCACACCACCGCCCACACCATCCGTCCGGCGCTGGAA
>DATCVX010000474.1:0-2417 GCA_036566705.1 Arthrobacter sp.
ATGACGGGCCGTTCCCGAAGCCCTGCGACGATGGACACCTTGTCCCCCGGCAGGCAACCTGACTCGAACCGCGCAATCCCGGCCCGCGCAGCGATCTGTTCAGCAGTGGCCCGAGCGTCGCCGGTGAGAAGGAGAGTTTCCCGAACTCCCAGCCGGCGCAGCTCCGCGAGTGTACTCACCGCGTTGTCCCGCAGCGGGTCGGTCATGATCAGTGCTCCCCCAAAACGTCCGTCAACGCCCACGTAGACTGCCAGCTGTCCACCGGCCACCACGGCTTCCTCGAAGCCGGCGGTGACGGAACGGACAAAGTCAGGTTTACCGACCACCACCGTGTGGTTGCCGCACGTGGCCGTCACGCCCTGGGTGGCATGTTCAAATGCTCCGGTTCCTTCCAGCAGGTCCAGGCCCCTGTGCCGTGCAGCCTCCATCACGGAGGAGGCAAGGACGTGGGAGGAGTACTGCTCCGCCGAAGCGGCCAGCTGAAGGAGCCGATCCCCGGTCATCAGGCCCGGGGCTGCCTGCGAGACCCTGATGCCGTGCAGTGTGGGCCTGCCGTGCGTGAGTGTTCCGGTCTTGTCGAACACGGCTGTTCGTACCCGGGCGAGCTGTTCAAGGGTTCCGCCGTTCTTGATAATAATCCCCGAGTGTGCCGCCCGGCTGGTGCCTGCAAGGAATGCCACCGGAGCGGCGATGAGCAGGGGGCAGGGCGTTGCGACCACGAGTACCTGCGCGAAACGCCCCGGGTCCTGGCTGAAATACCAGCCCATCCCGGCCAGGGCGAAGGCGAAGAGCGTGAACGGAAGTGCGTACCTGTCAGCGAGCCGAACCACCGGTGGACGGCTCGACGCAGCCTCCTGGACCAACGCGACGATCTGGCTGTACTGCGACTCTTCCGCCGTGGATGTCGCCTGCATGTGCACGGCGTTCTCGCCGTTGAGGGATCCGCTGAGCAATCTATCGCCCTTGCAATGTTCCACCGGAAGGCTCTCACCCGTCAGTGTGGATTCGTCGAAGCTGCCGGAGACTGTCAGAAGCAGCCCGTCCACGGGGACCACCTCGGAGGGTCTGACCAGGAGTATGTCGCCGAGGCGGACCTCCCCGGCCGGGACGTCCTCTGGAGGCAGCCCAGGGCGTTCCCGATGAGCAGTTTGCGGGACGCGCTCAAGCAGGGACCTGAGTTCGCGGGTGGCACGCCCCTGGGCTATGACTTCCAGCGCTTCACCCCCCGAGAGCATCAGCACGATGATCAGCGCCGCCACGTACTCCCCCACGGCCACCGTTGTGGCGATGGCAGTCACGGCCAGGAGATCGATCCCCCACCGGCCCTTCAGCAAGGACCTGACCATGGAGACCGACCTGAAGGCGGCCACCAGGAGGGCATATACGCTGGCCGACCACTGGGCCGCCTGCGGCTGGCCAACGGCCAGGAGAAGGGCAACCATCAAACCCACGGCCGCGGTGGCGGCCACAAGCGGAAAGCGCACAACAGCACGGGTCAGGGCAGCCAAGGTCATGCCTTGACGTTAGTGCCAGCAGCCAAGCACTGACAGGGCACTTCGGACCGGTTGCCCCTTCTTTGTCCTCTTGTTCCTGGTCTTCTTGGGACCTTTGTCCCTAATGCACCCGGTCCATTTCTGGAAGCATTGGCACAAACTATCGCCGCCCGTAACTTGAACAAGGAAGTTTGAAGGAGCAAGCGCATGGCAGGATCGTTTGAAGTGTTCATGGACGGGGAATCGCACGTGCGGTTCGCACTGCTGGCACCTGACGGGACGGTGCTCGCCGTTTCCGGACCCTACCCGGACAAGCGCGACGCCGCAGCCGCCATCAGGGATGTCCGCGAATGCGCCGGTACCGGCCTCATCCATGATCTCTGCCCCGCGGGCGTCTGACGTGCAGCCAGCAGCGGCCGCAGAAGCCAAGGTCCGGACTGATGATGTCCTGGCCGCTGACGGGCTGGTCAAGCGCTACGGCGAACGCACGGTGGTCGACCGGGTGTCCTTTCGCATCCAGGCGGGTGAAACTTACGGCCTTCTGGGACCCAACGGTGCAGGCAAGACCACCATCATCTCGATGGTGGCCGGCCTCATTCCCGCGGACGCCGGGTCGGTCACCGTCGTGGGTGAAAGGATGACTCCGACATCGACGCACCCCAAGGGGCACATTGGCCTTGTCCCACAGGAGCTCGCGATCTATCCGGACCTGTCGGCGCGGGAGAACCTGCAGTTCTTTGGACGCCTCCAAGGGCTGCGCCACAACGAACTCCGCGCCAGGACGAACGAACTGCTGGAGCTCATCGGCCTGGCCGACCGGGCGGGTGAACAGACCAAGAAGTTCTCCGGCGGCATGAAGCGCAGGCTGAACATAGGGATCGGACTGCTTCACCGGCCCACCTTGTTGATTCTCGACGAACCGAC
>DATCVX010000475.1:0-1516 GCA_036566705.1 Arthrobacter sp.
TCCTACCGCGAACTGGTGCGGCTGCGCGGCGACGTCCAGGAAATCATGCTCGGCTACTCGGACTCCAACAAGGAATCCGGTGTGATGACCAGCCAATGGGAGATCCACAAGACGCAGCGGAAACTCCGCGACGTCGCCGCCAAGCACGGGGTCCGGGTCCGCCTGTTCCACGGCCGCGGCGGTTCCGTGGGCCGCGGCGGCGGACCCACCTACGACGCCATCATGGCCCAGCCCAACGGCGTGCTCGAGGGCGAGATCAAGTTCACCGAACAGGGTGAGGTCATCTCTGACAAGTACTCGCTGCCGGAACTGGCCCGTGAAAACCTTGAGCTGTCCCTGGCGGCCGTGCTGCAGGGCTCGGCGCTGCACCGCGACCCGCGCACATCCGATGACCAGCGCGAACGGTACGGGCACGTCATGGAGACCATCTCCGACGCCGCCTTTGACCGGTACCGGAAGCTGATCGACGACCCGGACCTGCCCGCCTACTTCATGGCTTCCACCCCGGTGGAGCAGCTGGGCTCCCTGAACATCGGCTCCCGCCCGTCCAAGCGCCCGGATTCCGGGGCCGGCCTTGGCGGCCTGCGCGCCATCCCGTGGGTCTTCGGCTGGACCCAGTCCCGGCAGATCGTGCCGGGCTGGTTCGGTGTGGGCTCCGGCCTGAAGGCTGCCCGCGAAGCAGGAAGCTCCGCCCAGCTGGTGGAGATGATGGAGAACTGGCATTTCTTCCGCTCGGTTCTCTCCAACGTGGAAATGACGCTGGCCAAAACGGACCTGGATATCGCAGGGTACTACGTGGCCACCCTGGTCCCCGAGGAGCTCCACCACCTCTTCCGCGCAATCCGCGAGGAGTACGACCTCACAGTCTCCGAGATCCAGAACCTGACCGGTGAAAACGTGCTCCTGGACGCCCAGCCCACGCTCAAACGGTCCCTCGAGATCCGCGACCAGTACCTGGACCCCATCAGCTACCTGCAGGTGGAGCTGCTCCGCCGTGTCAGGGCCGGCCAGGGTGCGGAGGGCGAAAGCATCAGCGGGGCCGAGATCGACGAACGCCTCCAGCGGGCCATGCTGATCACCGTCAACGGCGTCGCCGCGGGCCTCCGCAACACCGGCTAACCACGACGCTCTCTCACTTCCTGTCGGTTTTTCCCAATCCCTCTCTCACCCGGTGGTGAGAGAGGGATTGTGGTTTTCCTGCAGAAAGTGAGAGAGCGTTTTGATGGGTGGGGGAAGGGAAACTGCGGGATAGGGTTGACGGCATGCCTTCATTCCAGACCCGCCTGAAAATCACCGGACTGAAGCCTGGCAACCCGCCCGAAGCCGTGATGGCCGCCGCCGTCGAGGCGCTGGAAACCCGCCACCATGTGGAGTCCAACCAGCTGGAGCTGGCCGGCGGCGTCCCGCAACTGAACCTCCGCTTCCTGGTGGAAGCCACCGAATACCACGGTGAGAACCAGCAGGCGCGGGAGTCGGCAGCGATGATGCGCGACGCCGTCGAACGCGTTGCGCTGAC
>DATCVX010000476.1:0-1695 GCA_036566705.1 Arthrobacter sp.
CCCGGTGGTCATGGTCACCGTATACAGCGCGGTCATCAGAGACGTGCGCTGGGCGAAGTGCTCGCGGATAAACGACGGCATGGCAACGTTGCAGACCGCCAGCCCGGACATCCCCAGCACCGTGCCCGCCACCAGCGCGCCCGTGGCCGGGATGCCGCGGACCATTAGCCCGCCCGCCAGCATGGCCAGGGCCAACAGGATGGCCTTCTCCACACCGAGCCGGCCGGTGAGCCAGGACGTGCCTGCACCTGCCACCGCAAAACACAGGGTGGGAATCGAGGGAATGATCGACGCCACCAGCGGCCCGTAGCCCAGCACCATTTGCAGGTCGTGCAGCAGCGCCGACGCCCCGGTGATCCCGGCACGGAGGTTCAGGCCGATCAGCACCAGTGCAATGACACCCAGCACGACGGCGGTGCGCGGTTGGGGTGGGGCGTCCAGTGCGGCGGGGGCTGAGGCGGCGGTGGTCATCTCACAAGGTTAGACGTTAGACGTTTGATGTCTATGGTTTTGTGGCCAAAATCTCGCGGCCGTTAACGTCGGGGCCATAGACTCGTGGCCACGGCATGTCCGGACAGCATGGTCCGGATGCGCCGCAGCGATGTGGAAGGACGGCGCGCAGTGGTTTCCCAGGAAGTCGAGATCGAGAAGAAGTACGACGTCGGCGAGGCAGCCGAGGTGCCGGCGCTGACCGGTGTGCCGGGAGTGGCGCGGGTGGGGGAGCCGAGGACGGCAACGCTGGATGCGGTGTACTTCGACACCGACCGGCACACGCTGGCTTCCCGGCGGATGACACTTCGCCGGCGGACCGGCGACGCCGACGCCGGGTGGCACCTGAAGCTTCCGGCGGAAGCAGTGCCCGTCGACTCCGAAGCGGCCGCCGGTTCAGCACCCCAGCAGCGGCGTGAGATCCACGAGCCACTGGGCCAGGCCGACGTCGTGCCTGACAGGCTGCTGGCGCACCTGCGCGCCTACCTGCGCGGTGACGATGTGGCACCGGTGGTCAGGCTGGAAACCCGGCGGACCACGTACCCGCTGTACGCCGAAGACGGCATGCACCTGGCGGATCTTGCGGACGACCGGGTGAGTGCGGACCTGCTCGGCTCCGCGGGGGAATCCGGCACGACGCAGCGGTGGCGCGAGTGGGAGCTGGAACTCGTCCACGGCAGCCCTGAGATCTTCCCCGCAGCCGACGCCGCCCTCGCCGCCGCCGGAGCAAGCCCTGCCGAATATGCGTCCAAACTGGCGCGGGCGCTCGCCGGCGGGCCGGACCGAAGTCCCCGCGACCGGGCCGCCCCCGCCGTGGAGGTTGCCGGCAGGAAATCGCCTGCCGCCGCCGTCGTCACGGCCTACCTCGCTGCGCAGATCCGGGAGATCCTGGCGCGCGATCCGGGTGTCCGGCTGGAGGAACCGGAAGCCGTTCACGAGATGCGCTCGGCCACGCGCCGGGCACGTTCGGTGCTCACGGCCTACCGCCGCCTCTACAGCGCCGTGGCGGTCCGGCGGCTGTGCGATGAACTCAAATGGCTGGGCCAGGTCCTCGGGGAACCGCGCGACGCCGAAGTCATGCTGGACCGGCTGCGCGGCCACATCGACGAACTTGAGCCCGGCCCTGCCGCGGCGGCCGTAAAGGCCCAGCTTGAGAAGGACCTGGGGGACACCCTGGACACCGCCTACCGGAAACTCCAGGGCACC
>DATCVX010000477.1:0-4722 GCA_036566705.1 Arthrobacter sp.
GCAAATATTGACCAGGGGGAATGCGAGGGCCGATCAGGAGAGTCCCGTATTGCAGGCTCAACGCGAAGGGACCCGCAGGTGGAAATCACTGCGCAACACGTCTGGCTGATGATTTCAGCGGCAATGGTACTGTTCATGACCCCGGGGCTCGGCCTGTTCTACGGCGGCATGACCCGGGCCAAGGCAGCCTTGAACATGATCCTGATGAGCTTCATCTCCGCAGGCATCGTCGGCGTTGTGTGGGTCCTGTGGGGCTACTCCATGACCACCGGTGATGGCATCCTGGGCCTCTTCGGCAACCCGTTCACCAACTTTGGCCTGCAGAACCTCATGGGCTCCCCGGACCTCATCAAGGCCGGCTACAGCGCCACCTTCGCCATCATCACCGTGGCCCTCATCAGCGGCGCCATCGCGGACCGCGCCCGGTTCAGCGCCTGGGCCGTGTTCGTTCCGGTGTGGATCACCCTGGTCTACTGCCCGCTGGCCTACATGATCTGGGGCGGCGGACTCCTCAGCGCCGGCGGCGCCCTGACTGCAGTCTTCGGCCAGGTCATCGACTTCGCCGGCGGCGCGGTGGTGGAAATCAGCTCCGGCACGGCGGCCCTGGTCCTTGCCCTGATCGTGGGCCAGCGGCACGGCTTCGCCAAGGACCCCAACCACCGCCCGCACAATGTCCCATTCATCATGCTGGGCGCGGCCATCCTGTGGTTCGGCTGGTTCGGCTTCAACGGCGGCGCCGCGAGCACCGCCGAACAGGCAGGCCTGATCTGGGTCAACACCCTGGTCACCCCCGCCGCTGCCATGCTCAGCTGGCTGGTCGTCGAAAAGATCCGGCACGGCCACCCCACTTCCCTCGGTGCCGCGTCCGGCGTGGTGGCGGGCCTCGTGGCCATCACTCCGTCCTGCGCCAACATCAGCCCGGTGGCCGCCATCGGCCTGGGCCTGGTGGCCGGGGCAGCCTGCTGCTGGTTTGTGGACCTGAAGTACCGGTTCGGACTGGATGACTCCCTCGACGTGGTGGGAGTCCACCTGGGAGCCGGCCTGATCGGCACGCTGTCCCTGGGTTTCCTCGCCCTTCCCGTGGACGGCCACGGCGGCGGCCTGTTCTACGGCGGCGGTGTCCAGCAGCTGATTGCCCAGACCGCCGCAGTGGTGGTCACCCTGGCCCTCTCCGGCGGCATGACCCTGGTGATCGGACGGGCCATCAACAGGACCATCGGCTTCCGGGTCAGCCACGAGGCCGAAACCGTCGGCGTGGACCTGGCCGAGCACGCCGAAAGCGCCTATTCCTTCGGAGAACTGGGCAGCCGTTTCAACCCGTCCGGAAACCTCGCCGCCGCACAGCCGGCAGCCCCGCAGGCTGCAAAGCAGCAGGCGAAGGAAGACAGCTTCGCCTGATTCTGCCCCGGGGCAGCAGGGGTGCGTGCCTGCCACCGGCTCCCGGATGACCGGTTCCGGCACCATCAAAGTATCGGTTTCTATGTGGTAACAGCTCTGGAGGATCCGCGCGCGGGCGGCGTATCCTGATGTCAGTCGCTAGCCTGAGAGCTGAAAATGGCGCAGAGGAAGAAACGCGGGCACCGTCTGGCCGCGACCCTGGGAAGGGTCATCGGGTTCTTCACCGCGAGCGCATTGTGCGGCGTCCTCGCGGCGAGCCTGGTGGTTCCGGCTGTGGCGGCCGCAGGCTTCGGCGTCAGCACCTCCATCAGTTTCTTCGATCGCCTGCCCGAGGAACTGATTGTCGCGCCGCCGTCGCAATCCACCAAGGTGCTGGCCTCCGACGGGCAGCTGATCGCCACGTTCTACGCCGAGAACCGGATCAAGGTTCCGCTGGACCAGATGTCCCCGTATGTCCGAGACGCCATCGTGGCCATCGAGGACAGCCGGTTCTACCAGCACGTAGGAATCGATCCCCAGGGAATCCTTCGCGCGGCGATCGCCAACATGACCCGGGGCGGCAAGCAGGGCGCATCCACCATCACCCAGCAGTACGTCACCAACGTGATCAACGAGGCCTACCTCTCCCAGGACAGGACCGACGAGGTGATCCTGAGCGGCCAGAAAACCGTCGGCGACAAGCTCCGCGAGATGAAGCTTGCCATCGCCCTGGAAAAGCGGTTCAGCAAGGAACAGATCCTTGAGGGTTACCTGAACATCGTGTTCTTCAACCGGGACGCGTACGGCATTGAGGCGGCGTCACGGTACTTCTTCAGCACCTCGGCCATGGAACTCACACTGCCGCAGGCGGCGTTGCTGGCCGGCCTGGTGAACAGTCCCAGTTTCTACAATCCGGCGGTGAACCCGGACAAATCGATCGTCCGGCGCAACCAGGTGCTTTCCGAGATGCTGGCGGCGGGCAAGATCACCCAGGCCGACCATGACGCGGCCGTCGCCACACCCATTGAACTCAAGCTGAACCCGGGACGGCAAGGCTGCGCCAACGCCACCATGGCGCCCTACTTCTGCGACTACATTTCCCACCTGATTCTCAACAATCCGGCCTACGGCTCCAGCCTGATCGAACGGGAGCGCCGGCTCTACCGCGGCGGCCTGACCATCAAAACCACTCTGGACCCCAGGCTGCAGGCGGCCGCGCAGGCGCAGGTGGACGCTTCGGCCGGTGCGAATCCTGACAGGTGGGGCGCGTCGCTGGTGACGGTCCAGCCGGGCACGGGCCGGATCCTGGCGATGGCGCAGAACACGGTGTTCCTGCCGGAAGAGGGCAGGTTCGACACGCAGCTGAACTTCAATGTGGATTCACGCGATGCCGACGGCAATGACCTGAACGGTGCGGGCGGGTTCCAGCCGGGTTCCACCATGAAGCCGTTCACCTTTGCTGAGTGGCTCAACGAGGGCAAGTCCATGACAGCCATGGTGGACGCGTCCCGCCGGGTCTATCCCGTGGGCTTCCCGTGGCGGTCCAGCTGCGGAAAGGTCCTGGGCGCCTACAGCACGGCGCAGAACAATCCCGAGCTGGGCGCGGCCGATGACCTGCAGAACGCCGACGAGGGCTATTACCGTCCGATGCCTGTCAACTACGGCCTGTACAACTCCATCAACACGGCCACGTTCGCCTCCGCCACGCAGCTGGATTTCTGCGGCATCCAGAAGATGGTGGACGCTGTTGGCCTGCACAGCGGCCTGGACGGCGCGCAGATCAACATGCACCAGCTGGGCAACCTGCTCGGAGCCATCGGCGTGGCCCCGGTCCATATGGCCAATGCTTTCGCCACTTTCGCCAATGACGGCCGCTACTGCGTCCCCGTAGCCCTGCTCGAGGTGACGGACGTGACCGGCGGCCAGATGCCGGCCCAGGCCACCGAGTGCCGGAATGCGGTGAAGCCCGAGGTGGCCAGGGGCGTCAACGCCGTGCTCCAGGACGTCCTGAAGGTCGGCTCGGGCGTATGGATCAATCCCAAGATCCATACCCAGATGCCGGTGGCCGCCAAGACGGGCACCTCCAATACCAACGGCGCCACGTGGGTGGTGGGCTACACCTCGGGGCTGGCCACCGCGTCCTTCTTCGGCGACGCACTGGAAGGCCAGAAACGCCCCGGCCAGAACGTCACCATCAACGGGGTGTTCTATCCGCGCCTCGACGGGTACATGATTGCCGGACCGCAATGGGTCAACTACATGCTGCAGGTGGCCCGGCTCTATCCCGCGGACCCGTTCCCGCCGCCGCCTGCGTCCATGGTGGCCCCGCCGAAACCGACGCCGACGCCGGCACCCGTCCGTCCCGCGCCTGCAGCACCAGCACCGGCACCTGCGCCTGCACCAACACCAGCACCAGCACCAGCACTTGAGCCGCCGGCATCCACTCCCCCGGCAGCCGCGCCCTAGAAGTCCCGGGACTCCTACCGGTCCGGCAGGGTCCGGGCAACGCGGGTCGAGGGTGCGAAAATGATGGGGTGCAGACCCTTGAGACCGAGCGGCTGGTCCTGCGGCCGTGGGAGCCGGAGGATGCCGGTTTCGCCTTCGACCTCTATTCCCGCTGGGAGGTGCAGCGGTTTATTGGCAATCCTCCCCGCATCATGACGGAGCGCGCGGAGGCGGAGGAGCGGATCAGCGCCTGGCGGCAGATGGATGACGCGGTGCACGCCGTCTGGGCGGTGCAGCTCAAGGATTCCGGGCAACTGGCGGGAAACCTGCTGCTGAAGTCCATCCCGGCGTCCGGCAGGTCACTGCCGCTCCAGCCATCCGGCGACACGGAGATCGGCTGGCACTTCCACCCGGACCATTGGGGACATGGCTACGCCTCCGAGGCGGGGACCGCCGTCCTGCGGTACGCCTTTGCCAGCGGCCTCGGAAGGGTTGTGGCGGTCACGGCACCGGCCAACACGGCGTCCCGGAAGGTCTGCGGCCGGATCGGAATGAGGCATCTGGGGCAGACCGCCGCGTACTACAACTCGCTGTGCGAGCTCTTCGAGGCGACCGCGCCGCAGCCGTAGCCGCCTCTTGCCGAACGAGACTTTCGAATGAGCCTGTCCGGCCGGTTCAGTCGGCGAGGATGAGGTAAAGCGCCCGGCGGGTTTCGTCGAGTTTTTCGGTCGCTGCGGTGCGCTGTTCCTCCGTGGCGCCGCGGAACTGGTGGATGACCCCCATAAGTTTTCCGATGCTCTCGTGGAAAGCAGGTCCGGTTTCGTCGCGCGAAGTGTTCCAGGCGTTGGCCAGTTCCTCCGCATGTTCCGCCACATAGTCGCGGCCGGCCTCCGTGAGGGT
>DATCVX010000478.1:0-7479 GCA_036566705.1 Arthrobacter sp.
CGGCCCGAACGCTTCCCGTGGAACGGCTCGCCGTCTACGACCCCGCTGTCTCCGTCAACCACAGCGTCAAGGCCGACTGGACGGCCGAATACGAGCGCGCCACGGCCGCCGGGGACGACGACCGCGCCCTGGCCGTGCTCAGCAAAGGCCTGGAAACCGGCGGTGCGTTCTCGCGCATGCCACTGTCCATGCTCACTATCGCCAACAAGCTCAGGGCCGGCACGCATGTGGGCAAGCAGATGCGTGAACTGATGCGCACCGGCGTCCGGGAAATCAAGGCGATCATCGCAGCGGACATGCCGGCCGAACCGTTCCTGACGCTGCCTCTGGAAACCCTGATCGTGGTGGGCGAAAAGAGCCCCGCGTACTTCGGGGTGGCGTGCGGCCAGATCCACGACGTCCTGTCAGGCTCCAGCTACACCATCCTGCAGGGCTCCGGCCACGACGGCGTGCTCCGCGCCCCGGACAAGCTCATCACCGAACTCAGCGACTTCTTCGCCGGCTAACCCTCCCTATAAGCGCGAACCGGCAGCTAATGACCTCAAATCCGAAATTTGACGTCATTAGCTGCCAGTTCGCGCCGTTGCGAGAGTGGCGGCGGGGTGTCAGTTAGTGGCCGCCGTGGGCTGGGCCGGCGCCTTCCGTCTTGCGCATCATCGCTGAGAGCACGACGGCGGCGAGGGCTATGACGGTTGCCGTCAGGAATGCTGCACTCATCCCCGCGACGATGCCGGACGAGGCAGAGACCACGGCGAAGATGGACACCAGCAGCGCCGTGCCGGCCGCGCCGGCAACCTGCTGCGTGGTGCTCATGATCGCCGACCCGTGTGAGTACAGATGCGGCGGCAGCGGGTTGAGGCCGGTGGTGAACGCTGGGGTGAACAGCAGCGCCAGGCCGAAGCTCAGCACAACGTGGAGGCTGACGATCCACCAGACCGCGGTGCCGGCGTCGAGCATGGAGAACTGCCACAGGGACAGCACCATCAGGACCGAACCGGTCACGGTGAGCGGCAGCGGGCCGACCTTGTCGAAAAGCCGGCCGATGAACGGGCCCAGCAGGCCCATGGCCAGGCCGCCCGGGAGCAGGGCCAGGCCGGTCTCCAGCGAACCGAGGCCGCGGATTTCCTGCAGGTAGAGCGGCAGCAGGATCACGCCGCCGAACAGCGCCATCATGGCCACCACCATCAGCAGCACGGAGACAGTGAACATGCGGAAGTTGAAGGCGCGGAGGTCCAGCAGCGGGGCCTCTGCCTTCTGCAGCCGGAGCTGGCGGAGCACAAACACCGCGAGGCTGGCTACGCCGATAACCAGCGCGCCGATGGCCACAGGGCCCGGGCCGCTCTGGCCGCCGTGTCCGCCGCCGATCTGGCTGAGGCCGTAGACCAGGCCGCCAAAGGCAGGGACCGTCAGGAGCACGGAGAGGAAGTCGAGCTTGGTCTTCTCCGTTTCGCCGACGTTGGTCAGGTACTTGGCGCCGATCGCCAGGGCCGCGAGCGCCACCGGAAGGACGAACACAAACATAAAGCGCCAGGTGAAGTGTTCCAGGATCAGTCCGGAGACCGTGGGGCCCATGGCCGGTGCCACGGAGATGGCGATGCTGACGTTGCCCATCACGGCACCGCGCTTGGCGAGCGGGACCAGGGTGAGGATGGTTGTCATCAGCAGCGGGAGCATGATGGCCGTGCCGCCGGCCTGGATGATGCGGGCCAGGAGCAGGACTTCGAAGCCCGGCGCCACGGCTGCCAGCGCGGTTCCGCCGGCGAACAGGCCCATGGCCAGCATAAAGACGGCGCGCGTGGACAGGCTCTGGAGGATGAAACCAGTGGTGGGGATGACCACTGCCATGGTGAGCATAAAGCCGGTGGACAGCCACTGCACGGTGGGCGCGTCCACGCCGAGGTCCACCATCAGCCGCTGCAGGGCAACGTTCATGATGGTTTCGTTGAGGATCACCACGAATGTTGCCACCAGCAGCGTGGCGATGATGGTCACCGATTCGCGGGACATCTTCACCGGTGCGGACGGCTGCGCCTCAGCGGCCTGCACGGGCTCGCCGTGGGCGTCAGAAGAGACTTTTGTAGACATAAGTGTTCCCTCAGGGAGTTTGAGTTTGGTGGCAGGCGAGCATCGTCGCTGCAGATTCCAACACTCTACCCGTTGGAGTAATTCCTCCGGCGGGAATTTTTCTTAACCCTGGGGGAACAGTTCGGTTCAGGCGGTCTGGCCGGCGTGCCGGCCTTCCGAGATTTCCTCCACCAGTTTGCTGTTGAAGGCCGGCAGGTCTTTCGGGCTCCGGCTGGTGACCAGTCCCTGGTCCACCACCACTTCCTGGTCGCTCCAGTTGGCACCTGCGTTCTTCAGGTCCGTCTGGAGGGTGTGGTAGGAGGTGACGTTGCGGCCGCGGACCACGCCGGCGTCGATCAGCAACCACGGCCCGTGGCAGATCGAAGCCACCGGCTTATGCTGCTCGAAGAAGGCCCGGGTGAAGTTCTGGGCGTCCTTGTCCACCCGGAGGTGGTCGGCGTTCACCACACCGCCGGGAAGCACCAGGGCGTCAAAGTCCTCCGCGTTGGCTTTGGCCACGGTCAGGTCGACGTCGAACGTGTCGCCTTTATCGGTGCCCTTGAAGCCCTGCAGCTTGCCGCCCTTGAGGGCCACCAGGGCGGGTTCGCCGCCGGCGTCCTTGACTGCCTGCCAGGGGCTGGTGAGTTCGACCTGCTCCACACCGTCCGTCAGCAGGAATGCGACCTTCTTGCCTGCGATGCTGTGTTCTGACATTTTTCCTCCTCCGGTGAGGCGGCCGGGGCACAGAAATTGCGCCGGGATCCGCTTCGAGAGTTGTTTGCCTGACAGCATCCAGCCTAGGAAAGCCCAAAGTAATAAGCAAGCTGACTACTTTGGGCTTTCCCCGACCTCCTGCCCCGGAGGTCAGGAAACGGCGCGGATCCTTACGGCGATGAACTGCCGGCCCGGGAGCTCCACCCGGAACCGGCCTTCCACCGTGCCAGGCAGCGTCTCCACGGTCATGTTCCAGGTGTCGATGATGTCCACCTGGTACGTCCGCCCGGCCGGCATCACGAAGTTCCGATATGTGGGCTGGTTGAAGCCGAAATAGTTGAGCTCGTACTCGTACCGGATGCCGGCGGTGGGAACGTCCCAGGCGCTGGGCAGCGGCTCCAGGAAACCCCCGGGAGTCTCGTCCAGGATGCGGCGCAGGAACGCGATGCGTTCCGGGCTGCTGCCGTGGAATTCCCCGCCCTTGGCCCACCAGAGGATGTCCCCGGCGTGCATGTACGTTTCGCCGTGGCCCACATAGCCGCCGCGGATCGCGCCCTCCCAGAACCGCCGGGTCATTTCCTCGCCGGTGATGTTGCCCCAGCCCTGGTCGATGTTGCCCTCGTAGGCGCACTCGTCGATGACCACCGGTTTCTGCCAGCGGTCCCGCCACTCCCCGGTGAACTCGGCGGTCTTGTGCACGTCCTGGCGCTGGATGCTGCTGTGGGTGATCCACGGCCGGCTGTAGTCGTAGAAGTCCTGGCAGTTGTGGATGGACAGCAGGTGCCCGCTGGGGTCGTTGGCCTGGACAATGCCGGCGAAACGCTCCCAGTCCTCGGTGGTCTTGCGGAACAGCAGGTCGTATTCGTTGGCCAGGGACCACCAGATGTTCCGGTGCGACGCCAGCCGGGCCACCACGTACTTGAGGTACCGGTCGTCCTGGCCCGGGGTCATGGTGGAGAAGCCCCAGCGGTCGTAGGCGTGGAAGAGGATGAGGTCCGCCTCGATGCCGAGTTCGTCCAGCTGGCCGATGCGCTGTTCGAGGTGGCGGTAGAACGCCGGGTTGGGCCGCTCGTAGTCGAAGCCGCCGGCCAGGGAGCCTTCGAAGGGGTACAGGTCCGGTTCGTTCTCGTTGAACAGGTACGACTTGGGGAAGACGCACATCCGCATCTTGTTGAACGGCCCCGCGGCCAGCGTGTCCAGGGTCTGCTTTTCCAGGGCATCGCCCTGGTGGGTCCAGGCGTAGGCCGTGGTGCCGATCGGCAGGTAGGGGGTGCCGTCGTCGTACGCGAAGTGGAAGGTGCGGGCCACCCGCACCACGCCCCTGGCCCCTGCCGCGGCGTCCGCCGCATGGAACGAGCCGGTGACGCCGTCGAGCGAGCGGGCGTTGCTGGACGTGGTGAAAGTCCAGTCCCCCGCTTCCGGGACCAGCAGCCTGACCTTGTAGGTCCCGTCGCCGTCGTAGAAGCCCGGGACGCTGAGCACCTTGCCTGAGGGTGCGGTGAACACGGCCCGGAGGTCGACGTCGGTGAACGGGTTGCCGCGCGAGGGCCCGGCGAAAGTGGCTTCGAAGCGTTCCAGCGCGGCCGCCGTCGCGGGCAGGGAAACAGCGGCGCTGCCCCGCTCCACGGTTTCCGGCTCGTAGCCGTCGGCCGGGGCGGGAACGTCGACGGCGGCTGCCGCGGCGCGCTGTGCCACGGTGTCCTCCGGTTCCAGCCCGCCGATCAGGCGGAGGATCTCCGCCACCTCGGCGGGCTTCCCCCTCAGGGCTTCCTCGGTGCCCAGGATCATGCCCACCTCATGGAAATACAGGGTGTGCAGCAGGGGGTTGTTGGTCAGCGTGGGGACGTGCTCGCTCAGGATGCGGTTGCCTTCGGCGTGCCGCATCACAAAGTACAGCGGGCTTTCGGCGGTGAAAGTTGTCATCGGGGCCTTCTTGATTGGGGGCGTACGGAGTTCAGGAGTCTTCACGGGCGCCGGCGGCGCGGCGGCCGGTGAGGGCCTCCAGAGCGGCAGCGATGTCCCTCTTGACGGCGGGCAGGGTGAAGAGCAGGCCCTGGTCCAGCGTGGTCTGCCGGTACCAGACGGTGTCCTTGCGGAAAGCCGCGGCCCCGGCCGGATCATGCGCGTCGATGGCCTGCCACACTGCCGCGTAGGCCTCGGGATCGTCCATGATGTCCGCCAGCGGGGTGTCCAGCGAGGTGGGGCCCGGTTCAGCTGCGGGCCCGGCGTCGGGAACGTCCCAGCTGTGCCGGCCCGAGCCCACCACAAACTCCGCGGAGCCGTCCGGGAGCGACACCACGGCGGTGGTGCCGGGCGGCACGGTGGCCTCCACGAGGATCCGGTCCCCTACACGCTTCCATGCGACCCGGGCCAGGCCGTAGGGCGTCTCGTGCGACGTCGAGGCGTGCGCCAGGCTGGTGAGCGGACGGGGTGCGATGCGCAGCTTCCGGTACCCGGGCTCCGCCGGGGCCAGGCCTGCCACCGTGCGGTGCATCCAGTCGGCGATGGCGCCCAGCGCGTAATGGTTGAAGGAGGTCATTTCGCCGGGGTTGACGCTGCCGTCCTCGAGGATGGAGTCCCAGCGTTCCCAGATGGTGGTGGCGCCCTGCGTCACCGGGTACAGCCAGGACGGGCATTCGGTCTGGGTGAGCAGCCGCTCGGCGGCATCCAGGTGGCCGGTGACCGTCAGGGCGTCGGCGATCAGCGGGGTGCCCACAAACCCGGTGGCAATCCGGTATCCTCCCAGCCGGGCGAGTTCGGCGAGCCGGCCGCCCAGGGCCTGGCGCTGGGCCGGATCGGTGCTGATGCCGAACGTCAGGGCCAGCGAGTAGGCCGTCTGGGCGTCCGAAACCATCCGGCCGGAGGGAGTGACATACTCGGCCAGGAATGCCTGCCGGGTCTCCTCGGCGAGCGCCGCGTATTTGCCGTGGTCGGCGTCGTTCCCCAGTACGGCGGCCGCCTGGGCCACGAGGTCCAGGGAACGGAACAGGTAGGCGCCGGCCACAATGTCGCCGTGGGTGCGGGCGGCACCGGGCTTGTCCGGCGGCGCGGCGGGGTCGAGCCAGTCGCCGAGCTGCATCTGGCCCTGCCACAGACCGGAACTGTCGCGGACCTTCAGCAGGGCATCAGCCCAGTCCCGCATGCTGGCATATTGCCGGCGGAGCAGGCCCGTGTCGCCGAAGCGCTCAAACAGCACCCAGGGGACCACCGTGGCGGCGTCACCCCAGGCAGCCACCGGCGATTCGAGCATGCCCAGGACGGACGGCACAATGATGGGGACAACGCCGTTTCGGTGGCCCTGTTCGAGGGCAAGGTCCCGCAGCCAGGAATCCAGGAAACCCAGCGAGTCGTACAGGTAGCTGGCGGTGGGGCTGAAGACCTGGATGTCGCCGGTCCAGCCCAGTCGCTCATCACGCTGCGGACAGTCGGTGGGCAGGGCCAGGAAGTTGCCGCGCATCCCCCACAGGGCGTTTTCGTGCAGCCGGTTCAGCAGCGGGTCGGAGCATTCGAACCAGCCGGTGCGGCGCATGTCGTTGTGGATCACGACGGCGGTGATCGCCGCCGGGTCCAGCTCGCCGGGCCAGTTGTCCACTTGGGCGTAGCGGAAGCCGTGGAACGTGAAGCGCGGCTCCCATTCCTCCACGCCTGCGTCTCCGATACCGGTGCCGGCGAGGGTGTACGTGTCGGTGGCGGCCGCCTGGCGCAGCGGGCGGAGGGACAGTTCGCCGTCCTCGAGGACTTCGGCATGCCGGAGGGTGATGGTGCGGCCCGCCTCCCCGGAAACCCGGATCCGGAGGCGGCCAACCAGGTTCTGGCCGAAGTCCAGCACCGTGGCGCCGGAGGGTGTGGTCAGGACATCCCTGACGGGCAGTTCCTCGATGCGGCGCACGGGCGGGGCGATGGCTGGCGTGGCCTCGGCCCAGTTGCCTTCTGAGTCGACGGCTGCGGGAACCCAGTGGGCGTCGTCGAAGCCGGGTTTTGACCAGCCAACTTCGGCGCGTTGGGCGTCAAAGGCTTCGCCGGCGTAGATGCCGCTGGACACCAGCGGGCCGAAGGTGTTTGCCCGCCAGCCCGGGCCGCTGGCCACGGTTTGCCGCGTCCCGTCCGCGTAGACGAGGTGCAGTTCCACCTTGGCCGCGGGCTGCTCACCGTAGAACGGTTTGGCGAAGCCGTGGAAGCCGTACTTTTCGGTGAACCAGCCCCCCGCGAGCCAGACGCCGATGGCGTTGGCGCCTGGAGCCAGCAGCGCCGTGACGTCGGTGGTTTCGTGGTTGAGCCGGTCCGCGTACGCCGTCCAGCCCGGCTTGAGGATCTGGTCATCCACTTCCGTGCCGTTGATTTCGGCCTGGTAGACCCCGTGTGCGGTGGCGAACAGGGTGGCTGTAGCCAGCCCCTCCCCCACGGTGAATTCGTAACGCAGCTGGCCGGGCTGGCCCGGCCGCTGTTCTTCCCCGGCCGGGAACGGGAGGCCGATCGCTTCCGCCTCCCACGGTCCGTCCACAAAGCCGCCCGCCAGAACCAGGGGCGCGCTCCAGTCCGTCGTGCCGCCGTCGTTCCCGGTGACCCGGACTTCCACCTTCACCTGTTCGCCCGCGGCGATGTCCCCGAAGGGCCATTCCACCAGCACCGACTCGGCGCCTGCGAGCACCGCAGATTCCGTCGTCCCGCCGCGGCTGAGCCGGAGTTCGGCCCCTGTCTGCT
>DATCVX010000479.1:0-1790 GCA_036566705.1 Arthrobacter sp.
GGGCGGGTCCGCAACACCCTGCTGGTCACCGGCCCCGGCGTGGAAACGTCCTACGACAAGATCCACCTCTTTGACGCTTTCGGCTTCGCCGAGTCCGACACCGTGGACGCCGGAACAGCCCCCGTGACCTTCGAGGTGAACGGCACCACCTTCGGCCTTGCCACCTGCTACGACGTCCGTTTCCCGGGACTCTTCACGGCCAACGCCAAAGCCGGCGCGCAGGTCAACATCGTGTGCGCCTCATGGGGTGCCGGCGAGGGCAAGACTGAACAGTGGGACCTGCTGGTCCGGGCCCGCGCCCTGGACAGCACCACGTTTGTGGTGGCCTGCGGCCAGGGTGATCCGGCAAGCGTCGGCATCACCACGGCCGGCAATGCACCCACCGGCGTCGGCCACAGCGCCGTCATCTCCCCCCTGGGATCAGCCCTGGTGGCCCTGGGCGGCGAACCGGAACTCGCCGTCGTCGACATTGACCCCTCGGTCATTGCCGACGTCCGCGTCAAACTCCCGGTCCTGGCCAACGCCCGGACGTTCTAGCTACGCACTATGGGTGGCTGCGGGTTAATGGTGGCTGCGCCCTGGGAAGCAGGAATCCCCTGAGCGCAGCCATCCACGGCCCGAAGCAGTCCAGCTGGGCGTCGTGTGACGCGCCGGGGAGGTCAACCCGGGTCGCGTTCCTGCCCCGCCGGACAAACTCCGCCTTGGCCGCTTCCTCAAACATGCCCTCCCCGCCATAGACCACCAGGGTGGGGACGGCCACGCTCTCCCACTCCGTCCAGCGGGGAGCAGCCACCGCGCTGATGGCCGCCACCATGACGCCGGCGTCGAACCGCGGCCAGAACCCGCCGTCGCGCTGCGCCAGATCTGCTGCCCAAGCCCGCGCCAGCGGTGCGTCGCCAAGGAACGCAGCCGCGGCATCCCGGCTGGGGAAAGGCACGGGCCAGGACCGGAAATACTCCCCCATCACCGCGTGGTCCTCGGCCCGTCCGCCACCGGCGTCCGCTTCCAGCAGTACCAGCCGTGAGACAAGGTCCGGCCGCGCGGCGGCCACGAGCATGGCGGTGTGGCCGCCCATCGACTGCCCCACCAGGGCCACCGGCGTGCCCGTCTCTTCTATGACGCGCACGACGTCGGCCACGTACGCCTCGCGCGAGACGTCGTCCGGGTGCCGGGTACTGGCGCCGTGGCCGCGGAGGTCCACCAGGACCGTCCGGCACTCCGGCAAGGCTGCCGCCGTCGGGAATTCGCGGGCGCTGCCGGCGAGGCCGTGGAGGATCACCACGGCAGGGCCGCTGCCGCCTGTGTCATAGCAGCGGAGCTCCACTCCCGGCCCGCTAACGACGGTAAATTCCTGGAACGGCTGTGGCATTCCACCACGGTACGTGACTCTCCCGGCAGGCGTGTGCTGGTGAGCCGCCGTTCATTTTGACGAAACCTGGCAGTTTTCAGCAACCGGCGGCCGCTTCTCACCATACCTGCGCACAGATGCCCGGCATTGCGGGCATCCGGAGGGCACAGCGGGCGGAATCCACACCGCCGGGCAGGTCCCGTTTACATGGCTGAAACATATCGGTCACGCGATCTTCACGTAAGCCCGGTTTGCGTAACGTGCCTGCAACTTAGCGAAGCACAAACCGAAACAACCGGCGGCAAATATTGACCAGGGGGAATGCGAGGGCCGATCAGGAGAGTCCCGTATTGCAGGCTCAACGCGAAGGGACCCGCAGGTGGAAATCACTGCGCAACACGTCTGGCTGATGATTTCAGCGGCAATGGTACTGTTCATGACC
>DATCVX010000480.1:0-2536 GCA_036566705.1 Arthrobacter sp.
CCGGAGGCCCTGCCGTATTCGGTTTCTGGCATGGTTGCTGTTGTGCCTTAGCTTTCAGTGACGGACGCTGACCGGGCGGCAAGCGCTGCAATGATCTCCTGCAGCTGTGCCACGCCGGTGGCGCGCTCGGTCAGGTGCAGACGCAGGACGGGCCGTCCGTGCCCGGCCAGGACCTGGGCATCGCCCGCGGCCTGGGCGGAAATCAGCTCCCCGAAGGTGAACGGACGGTCCGGGATGGACAGGTCTTCCGCGGGAGCCGCCGTGACCTGGAGGAACACTCCGATCGCGGGGCCGCCCTTGTGGAACTGGCCGGTGGAGTGCAGGAAGCGCGGACCCCAGCCGAAGGTGACGGGGCGGCCGCTCACGGCTGCGAGCTCGTCCCGGACGCCCTCCAGCTGCGCAAACGCGAGGCGGTCGAAGTATGCCTGGACGCTGAGGTAGCTGTCGGCCTCGAGAGTACCCAGGAGCGCACCGATGGCTTCTTCAGCCGTGGCCGCTCCGCCGAGCCAGTCTCCGCCGCGGACCTCGATGGCGCCGTCCACAAAAGCGGCCGGCGTCGGCTCGGGCTGTGCGTCGAGCAGGCCGCGGGCGGCGACCTTGGCGGCCTCCACGTCCGGCTGGTCGAACGGGTTGATGCCCAGCAGGCGTCCGGCCACGGCGGTGGCGAACTCCCACACCATCATCTGGGTGGCAAGGCCGCCGGCGATGGCAACTTCGTTTTCACCGAGCTCGACGTCGGCATCAGCAGCTACCAGCCGCACCACCAGAACGTCAGCCGCGCCGGAGGTGACCTCCGGAGAGGCGGGTCCGGCGACGACCGGCAGGACGCCGGTGCCGAGCTTGCCGGTGGATTCCGCGATGAGCTGTTCGGCCCAGTCAGCGAAGCCCACGATGCCGGAGCCGTCCTCGGCGATGACTATCTTGTTCCGCAGCGGGCTGGTTCCGCCGAGGGCGGTTCCGAGCGCCAGGCCGATGTTCTCGGCGGCGTCGTCGTTGAGGATTTCGGCGGCTTCCTCAGCTTCATCCAGGAAGGCCTGGATGTCCACGCCGGCCAGGCCCGAGGGGACCAGGCCGAAGGCGGTGAGCGCCGAGTAGCGCCCGCCCACGTTGGGGTCCGCGTTGAAGACGGCACGGTAGCCGGCTTCGCGGGAGGCCTTGTCCAGCGGGGAGCCGGGATCGGTGACGATGATGATGCGGCTCTTTGCGTCAAGCCCGGCCTCGGTGAAGGCGTGCTCGAAGATCCGGCGCTGCGAATCGGTTTCCAGGGTGGAACCGGACTTGGACGAAACCACAATCGCGGTCTCGGCCAGCCGGTCAGCCAGGGCAACACGGACCTGGTCCGGGTCCGTGCTGTCCAGCACAGTCAGCTCGACGCCAGCGGTGCCGGCGATGACCTCGGGAGCGAGCGAGGAGCCGCCCATGCCGCAAAGCACGATCCGGGTCACGCCTTCTGCCTTGAGGGCATCGCGGAGTTCCAGAATGTCCGCAACCAGGGGCTGGGAGACGGTGGCCGCCTCAACCCAGCCGAGGCGGACAGCCGACTCGGCTTCGGCGTCGGGACCCCACAGTGTGTGGTCCTTGGCGAAAATCCGGGTGGCAATACTGTCCTCCACGAGGGTGGGGAGGTGATGCTCGAGTGCCTGCTGTGCGGCACCGGTGGCGTCGTAGCTGAGTGTGCTCATGTGGGTTAGGAAGCCTTCCGTGCAGAGGCGAGGGCGCCTTCGACGTCGGCCAGCAGTTCCTTCCAGCTGGCCACGAACTTGTCCAGGCCTTCGGATTCGAGGATCGCGACGACCTCGTTGTAGGAGATGCCCAGCGCGTCCAGTGCGTCCAGCGTGGCGTTGGCCTCGGCGTAGGTGCCGGAAACGGTGTCGCCGGTGACGACGCCGTGGTCGAACGTGGCGTCGAGGGTCTTCTCCGGCATGGTGTTGACCACGCCGGGGGCGACGAGTTCGGTGACGTAGAGGGTGTCCGGGTAGGCCGGGTCCTTCACGCCGGTGGAGGCCCACAGCGGACGCTGCGGGAGGGCGCCGGCTTCGGCCAGAAGGGCCCAGCGCTCGGTGGCGAAGAGCTCTTCGTAGACCTGGTAGGCCAGGCGGGCGTTGGCGACGCCGGCCTTGCCCTTGAGTGCCTTGGCCTCGTCGGTGCCGATGCCGTCGAGGCGCTTGTCGATTTCGGAGTCCACGCGGGAAACGAAGAACGAGGCGACCGAGTGGATCTTGGAGAGGTCGTGGCCGTTTTCCTTGGCCTGCTCCAGGCCGGACTGGAAGGCGTTGATGACCGCGCGGTAACGCTCGAGGGAGAAGATCAGGGTCACGTTGACACTGATGCCCTCGGCGAGGGTTGCCGTGATCGCTTCCAGGCCTTCAAGGGTTGCCGGGATCTTGATGTGGACGTTGTCCTTGTTGACCTTGGCGTAGAGGTGCTTGGCCTCGGCGATGGTTCCTGCGGTATCCCAAGCAAGGCGGGGGTCAACCTCGATGGAGACGCGGCCATCCACACCCTTGGTGGCGGCGGCGATGGGAGCGAAGAGATC
>DATCVX010000481.1:0-1610 GCA_036566705.1 Arthrobacter sp.
CGGGAACGTAGGGAACCAGCGGTTCGCTGCCGGCGTCCAGGACTGCCAGCGGCGTCTGGCCGATGACGCACCATCCGCCGGGGGCCATCGCCGGGGCAATGACTGCCTGCCGGCCGGCGACCGCCACGGCACCCGCCGGAACCGAAAGGCGCGGGTCCTTCAGCCGCGGTACCGGGAGCGGAAAATCGGGGCCGTCCATCATGGGCGAACCGGCGGGGGCGCCGAGGCATCGGATGACGTAGGACTTGGCTGTGTGCAGGGCGATGATTTCCTCGACCGGCAGCTGCTCATGTTCGGCAACGCGCTCCAGGTCGGGGCCGTACTCGCCGCCGTAGACCACGGGGACGCTGAACTCGCGGGGAGCCCGGGCCGGGGCGCCGATGAAGTCGAGCTGGCGCATCCCCAGCAGCACGAAGGCACGGACCTGGCGTGCTGAGGTGACGCCGGGGTCGAATTCCACGAGCAGGGAGTCGTACGTGGGCACGGCGCCGTGGACGCCGTCGGCGCCTGCAGCCTCCAGCCATTCGGCGAGGGCATGCACGGTGGACCAGTTGGCCTCGCTGCTGGGGGACGTGGCGACGACGCGCAGTGCGGCGTCCCCGGACTCGAAGACTTCCACCGGGGTGGGCGTGGTTGTGGCTGGCATGTCAGGCGGCCTTCACTTTGGCGGCGAGGACCTGGGCGAGGGGGGCGATGGTCACGCCGGCACGTTCGAGTTCGGCGCGGACCTGGCGGGCAAGCTGGACGGCGCCGGGGGTGTCCCCGTGCAGCAGGACGGTGTCGGCGACGATGGGCAGGTCGGTTCCGGCCACGGTTTCGATGAGGCCTTCGCAGACCATCCGGATGGTGCGGTCAACAATGGCTGAGGGATCGTGGATGACGGCGCCGGGGCGGCTGCGCGGCACCAGGGTGCCGTCGGCCTCGTAGGCGCGGTCCGCGATGCCCACGATGCCCACCGGGAGCCGCCGCGCTGCAGCGGCGTCGGCCAGTTCGCCGTCCTGGGCCAGGACGATCAGGTCCGGGTTGATGCGGGCGGCGGCGTCGGCCACGGCTGCGGCGTAGTCGGGGCGGGTGGCCACCAGGTTGCCGAGGCGTCCGTGGGGTGCAATGTGGGCGACGGCGGTGCCGTGGTACGCGGCGAAGGCGCTGAGGGCGCCGAACTGGTACAGGATGTCATTGCGGACTTCATCCGCTGTGAGGTCCATGGCGCGGCGGCCGAAGCCGCGGAGGTCGGGGAAGCTGGGGTGCGCCCCGACGCTGACGCCGCGGCGCACGCATTCGGCGACGGTGGCGTTCATGATGTCCGGGTCCCCGGCGTGGAAGCCGCAGGCGATGTTGGCGCTGGAAACCACCTCGAGGAGGTCCGCGTCGTCGCCCATCGAGTCGGCGCCGAAGCCTTCTCCGAGATCTGCCACGAGATCAACTGTGGGTCCCATGTGAGCCCTCCTGGGGTGTTGGCTGGACCGTTGCGCAGCGGGGCGCAGGGGTCAGCTTCCGGTAGTGAACTGAATGCCGGGAACCTGCCCCGTTGGGGGTCTGCGGTCCGGCGGCCCGGGCTGCCGGGCATCTGTCAAAAAGTCTGGCACCGCGACTTGGCCCACACAAAGACG
>DATCVX010000482.1:0-1503 GCA_036566705.1 Arthrobacter sp.
TCCCGGGCACGAGATCGTCGGCAGGGTCAGCGCCGTCGGGTCCGCTGTGGATGATCTCGCACCGGGAGACCTGGTGGGTGTGGGCTGCATGGTCGATTCCTGCCGGGAATGCCGCAGCTGCCTGGACGGCCAGGAACAATACTGCGAAAACGGCCTGACCGGGGCCTACGGGGCGAAGGATCAGCGCAACGGGGGAGCAATCACCCAGGGCGGCTACTCGACGTCGGTGGTGGTGGACCGCAGCTACGTGCTCCGGGTGCCGGAAAGCCTGGACCCCGCAGCCGTGGCGCCACTGTTGTGCGCCGGCGTCACCACGTTCTCGCCGCTCCGCCATTTCGGCGTCAAGGAAGGCGACACCGTCGGCGTTGTGGGCCTCGGCGGCCTGGGGCATATGGCGGTAAAACTGGCCAAAGCCATGGGCGCACGGGTGGTGGTGTTTACCACCTCCGACTCAAAGGTCCCCGCCGCGCTCGAGCTGGGCGCCGACGAGGTGGTTCTGTCCCGCGACGCTGGGGCCATGGAAGCCGCCGACCGCAGCATCGACGTCATTATCGACACCGTGGCTGCTCCGCACGACCTGAACCCGTTCTTCCGTACGCTTCGCCGGGACGGGGCGCTCTACCAGCTGGGGCTTCCGTCGGACGCCATGCCCCCAGTGAATCCGGGCGCCCTGATCCGGCGGCGGATCAGCTACACCGGTTCGCTCATCGGCGGAATTGCCGAGACCCAGGAGATGCTTGATTTCTGTGCTGCCCACAATGTGGTCGCCGACGTCGAACTGGTGCGGGCTGACCAGCTGAATGAGGCCTACGACCGCATGGTGGCAGGCGACGTTAAATACCGGTTTGTGCTGGACACCAGCACCCTGCAGGCTCCGGCCGAGAAGGCAGACCTATGAGCACCCTGTTCACGAAAATCATCAATGGCGAGATCCCCGGTCGCTTTGTCTGGCGGGAGGCTGACGTTGCGGCCTTCCTGACCACGGGTCCCCTGGCAGACGGGCACACGCTGGTGGTCCCCACCGAGGAGGTGGACCGCTGGACCGATGCGCGGCCGGAGACGCTCGCTAAGGTCATGGAGGTTGCGCGCCGGATCGGCGCCGTCCAGCTCGAGATCTTCCCGGCAGAGCGGGCAGGACTGATTGTGGCCGGGTACGAAATCAACCACCTTCACGTCCACGTGTGGCCGTCCATGAGCATGGCCGACTTCGATTTCGCCTCGGCCGACCAGCACCCCGACCCTGCAGTGCTGGACGCCAACGCGGAGAAGCTGCGCGAGGGGCTGCGGACCGCCGGATACGCGGAGTTCGTTCCTGATAGCGCCTAGGCCGGCGCCTGCACCGGTGCCTAGACCGGTGCGAGTGCCTTGTTGAGCACGGCACGGATGCGCTTTTCGGACACGGAGTACGCGGTCCCAAGTTCGACGGCGAAGAGGCTCACCCTGAGCTCCTCGATCATCCAGCGCACCTGGGCCAGCTCCGCACCCGCGCGCCGGCCCGGCAAC
>DATCVX010000483.1:0-7852 GCA_036566705.1 Arthrobacter sp.
ATCTTCTGGCTGATCTCGATGCCCAGCCTGGTAGGCGCCACGCTCCGCATCCCCTACACCTTTATGGTTCCCCGTTTCGGCGGCCGGAACTGGACCATCGTGTCCGCCCTCCTCCTTCTGATTCCAGCCATCGGCCTGGGACTCTGCGTCTCCAACCCTGAAACCCCGTTCGGTGTGATGCTTCTCGTGGCAGCACTGGCAGGCTTCGGCGGCGGTAACTTCGCCAGTTCCATGGCCAACATCACGTTCTTCTACCCGGCCCGCGAAAAGGGCTGGGCACTGGGCCTGAACGCCGCCGGCGGCAACATGGGTGCCGCCGTGGCACAGCTCGCCGTCCCCATTGCCATCACCTTGCTCGCGGTCGGCAGCGTCAACCTGCCCATGGCCGGCTGGATGTGGGTCCCGTTCATCCTGATCGCCGCCTTTGGCGCCTGGAAGTACATGGACAACCTGACCAGCGCCAAGGGGGATGTGGCCGGCTCGATCGCAGCCCTGAAGGAACCGCACCTGTGGATCATGGCGCTGCTTTACATCGGCACTTTCGGCTCCTTCATCGGTTTCGCCGGTGTGTTCCCCAAGCTCATCAAGGACTACTTCCCCGCGTTCTCCTCCATCGGAGTGGGCACGGTGGCACTGTCCCTGGCCTTCCTCGGCCCGCTGGTCGGCTCGCTCGCCCGCCCCTACGGCGGACGCATGGCTGACCGCATGGGCGGCGCCCGGATGACCGTGGCAGCCTTCGCATCCATGGCCGTTATCACCCTCACCATGATCTGGACCCTTCCGCTGAAGAGCTTCTGGCTCTTCCTGGTCCTCTTCCTGATGCTTTTCACCGCCAGCGGCTTCGGAAACGGTGCAACGTACCGGATGATCCCCATCATCTTCGCCACCTCCAGCCGCGCCGCGAAGGCAGGTGCCAGCACGGTGGACACGCAGCGCCTGGCATCCTCGGCCCTCGGCCTGATCTCGGCCATCGGCGCCTACGGCGGGTTTGTGATCCCGCAGGTACTGAACGCCTCCAACACCGCCAGCGGATCCTACACACCGGCCTTCTACGGTTTCGTCGGGGCCTACGTCCTGATGCTGGTCGTCTGCTGGGCCTGCTACATCCGCAACGCCAACCGAAATGCGATGGGACACGTCTAACATGACCAAAAGCGCCGACACGCACTGCCCTTACTGCGCCCTGCAGTGCGCCATGACGCTCAAGTCTCCAGCGGAACTGACCCCGGCTTCCGAGCCGGGGTCAGTCCCCGTGCCCGCCGATGCCGCCGAACTGGCCTCCGCCACAGGTCCCGTCCTGGAAGTCAGCGGACGGGATTTCCCCACCAACCGCGGGGGCCTGTGCCGGAAGGGCTGGACCTCGGCAACCCTCCTGAACCACCCGGGACGCGTCACGGAGCCGCTCCTCAAGGGCGACGACGGGATCCACCGTCCCATCGGCTGGGACCAGGCCCTTGCTCTGGTCACCAAAGCCGTGAAGGACACCCGCGCCCGGTATGGGAAGGACGCCGTCGGCGTTTTCGGCGGCGGCGGCCTCACCAACGAAAAGGCCTACATGCTGGGCAAGTTCGCCCGCCTGGCCCTCGGCACTTCCCGCATCGACTACAACGGCCGTTTCTGCATGTCCTCCGCCGCGGCCGCCGGTATGCGTGCCTTCGGCGTCGACCGCGGGCTCCCCTTCCCGCTCGAGGCCCTGGACAGCGCCAGCACCATTATGATGCTGGGCTCCAACGTTGCCGAAACCATGCCCCCGTTCGTGCAGCACCTCAAGGGCGCCCGCGACGCCGGCGGCCTGATCGTTGTTGATCCCCGCCGTTCCGCGACAGCCAACTTCACCTCCGACGGCGGCGGCATCCACCTCCAGCCCCTGCCGGGCACGGACCTCACCCTCCTGCTGGGCCTCTCGCACGTGGTCATCCATGAGGGCCTGGCCGACGCCGCCTTCATCGCTGAGCGCACGTCCGGCTACAACGCTGTGGTCCGCAGCGTGAACTCCTTCTGGCCCGAACGCGTCCAGTCCATCACGGGAGTCCCGGCGGAGCTCATCCGCGAAACCGCCCGCAGGCTCGCCGACGGCGCACGCAAGGGCGGCAGCTACATCCTCACCGGCCGCGGCGTGGAACAGCACGTCGACGGCACGGACACGGCCACCGCTGCGATCAACCTGAGCCTGCTTCTGGGCCTGCCCGGCTCGCTCCGCAGCGGCTACGGCACCCTCACCGGCCAGGGCAACGGCCAGGGCGGCCGCGAACACGGCCAGAAGGCCGACCAGCTCCCCGGCTACCGCAAAATCACCGACCCCGCCGCCCGTGCCCACATGGCCCGCGTCTGGGGCGTCCCGGAAGAAACCATTCCCGGGCCCGGCCTCCCGGCGGTCCAGCTCCTGAAATCACTTGGACAGCCCGACGGCGTCCGCTGCCTCTTTGTGCATGCGTCCAACATCGCCGTGGCCTCCCCCGATGCGAACTCGGTCATCACGGGGCTCCGCAGCCTGGATTTCCTCGTGGTCTGCGACTTCTTTATGTCCGAGACCGCAGCCGAGGCCGACCTCATCCTGCCGGTCCTGCAGTGGGCCGAGGAAGAGGGCACCCTGACCAACCTGGAAGGACGCGTCCTGCGCCGCCGCCGGGCCCTGCAGCCGCCCGCCGGTGCCCGTAGCGAACTGTGGATCATGGCCCGGCTGGCCGAGGCCCTCGAGGCACCCTCCACCTACAGCGAAGACCCGGAAACGGTGTTCGAAGAACTCCGGCTCGCCTCCGCCGGGGGCCTGGCCGACTACTCCGGCATCGATTACGCCATGCTGGACCGTGGCGAAGCCGCCTACTGGCCGTACCCCGCCGGCAGCACCGGCACGCCGCGGCTCTTCCTGGACGCCTTCGCCCACGGCGACGGCAAAGCGGTCATGACCCCGGTGGCTCCCCGTCGCCGTCGCACGCCCGAGGCCAATCCGGACCCGGCCGCAAAGACCATGACGCTCATCACCGGCCGCCTCCTGGAGCACTACCAGTCCGGTTCGCAGACCCGTCGGGTGTCCGAACTGCTGGCCAGCCAGCCCGAAGCAAAAGTCCAGATCCATCCGGCCGCCGCGGTTTCGATGGGCATCGCCGAGGGTTCCTTCGTGTCGGTGGCCAACGAACGCGGACAGGTGGTCTGCCGGGCCGAGCTCAGCACGGCGATCCGCCCGGAAACGGTGTTCCTGCCGTTCCACTTCCCCGAGCTCGAAAGCGCCAACCGGCTGACGGAAGCCGCCACGGACCCCATCTCCGGGATGCCCGAATTCAAGTTCAACAAGGTCTGGGTCCGGCTGGCCGCCGACCAGGCCCCGAACCAGCCCCAGACCAGTGTTCTTCAGACGACGGAGGCCTCATGAGTGAGCAGATTGTCATTGTCGGATTTGGCCCCGTGGCCGCGCGCCTGATCGATGAACTGATGCCGCCAGTCCGCGACGGACACGTCACCCTGACGGTGGTGGGCGAGGAATCCGAAGCCGCCTACAACCGCGTGCTTGTTGCCGATCTCGGCGTAGGACGCACCACGGCAGATGCTCTTGCGCTGTCCGACGCCCAGGCCCTGGCAGCCGAGGGCGTGGACGTGCGCCTCGGCGTTCGGGTCCGCCGCGTCGACCGCGCCCGCCAGCAGGTGGTCCTCACCGACGGCACCTCAGCCCACTACGAGCGGCTGGTGTTCGCCACCGGCTCGCGTCCGGTCATTCCCAACCTCACCGGCATCAACCCCGACCCCACTTCCCCTGTGCTCCCCGCCGGTGTCACGGCCCTGCGCGACCTGCGGGACGCCGAGGTGCTCCGCCAGGCGGTCGACGGCGGCAAGCGCGTTGTGGTGCTGGGCGGCGGCGTGCTGGGCCTGGAAACAGCCCTGGCCGCAGCCGAGGAAGGCGCCACCGTGACGGTCGTGCACAACGGCCCGCATCCCCTGGGACGCAACATTGACCGAGGCGGCGGTGCGGTCCTCGCGGCCAGCCTGCGCCAGTGCGGTGTCCGGATGGCCGGCAACGCCCGCTCCACGGGGGTGGAGCACAACGCGCCCGACGGCGGCTTCTCGGCACTGCTGCTCGACGACGGTTCTGCGATCGACGGCGACCTCCTGGTCATCTCGTGCGGCGTGCGGCCCCGGACGGAACTGGCCGAAGGCTGCGGCCTTTCCACCGGCACCGGAATCCTGGTGGACCACCGGCTCCGTGCGCACCACGAGCCGCACATCTTCGCCATCGGCGACTGCGCCGAGGTCCGCTGCCCGGATCCCGCCTGCGCCGAGTGCCGCACCGCCAAGGGCCCGTCCGGCCTGGTGGGCCCGGGCTGGCGGCAGGCGGAATGGCTCGCCGAGTACCTCGCCCTGCTTGCCACCGGCACGCAGGAGGCAGCCGACACGCTGCAGGAGCTGCCCCAGGAGCAGGCCGGGATCATTGTGCTCAAGGCGCGCGGCATGAACATGGCGGTGGCCGGAGACAACGGCGCCGAGCCGTGGGACGAGGATGCCCTCACCGCGGGAGCCGTCAACGGCCGCCCACGGCTGCAGATAGCCCAGTGGGCGGACCCCGAACACGGACGTTACGTCAAGATGACCACCCGCGGCGGAGTCCTGGAGGGCCTCGTGGCGGTGGGCATGCCGCGGACCGCCGCCGAGCTGGTAGGCCTGTTCGAGCGCGGCGCGGAACTGCCGGCCGACCGCTCGCTGCTGCTCCGCCTGGACGGCCCTGACCAGCTGGCAGCGTCCGGCCCGGCAGATCCGGCGGGCACTGTGTGCCGCTGCGCCGGAGTCAGCGGGACCAAGATCCAGGGTGCAGTGGAGGACGGCTGCTCCACGGTGGCCGAAGTCTCCAAGGCAACCCGCGCCGGGACCGGCTGCGGCGGCTGCCACGAGGACATCAAGGGGCTCATCGAAAAACACTTCCAGGCGGCTCCAGCCGCCTGACATTTCCGACCGGTGACTAACCCTGAATAAAACCCTGTCCCCAAAATCAAAGGCCTGCGGCTTTCCGCAGGCCTTTGTGCTGGTTGTTCCCACGGCGGCGGGCTGTCCGTAGACTCACTGCACGGGCCTTCGGCCCGTAGGTAGCAGACCTGCGCTGGGCAGTGTCACGGTTTGCACCAATTTGCAGCGTCTGCCACCGAGAAGATTCATCACTTCGAGGAATTGAGGTAACGCTATGCACAAGAAATCGCTGCTTGGTGCTGCAGTCTGTACGTTGGCGCTCGTGGGGCTGAGCGCAGGTCCTGTTATGGCCGCGCGACCGGACGACACTCCCCGCGGACAGACGGAAATGGGCCCGCAGCATGCAAATTCAATCTGCTCGTTCTCCGGGCTCAACGATGTGCCGGATGATCCGATTGAAGGCGGACAGGTGCAGTCCTACGGACAGATTATCAAGCTGCCCGAGTTCGATCCTGCGTTCTTTAAGTCCATCCACGAACACCCGGGCATGGCCTGCAATGGCCATCTCATGCCTTACCCGGAGGCGTTTCCACCACCGGCTCCATGACGTTTAGTTGGCCCCCGGTCTCGGGGCCAACTCAGGCCTGTAAAGGCTAAGCCGGGGCTTTGGGGATCATGATCCACAACGCGATGTAGACCAGCTCGCCGATTCCCACCAGGCCAAAGATCACAAAGCCGAGCCTGACCAGGAACTTCGGAAGCCCGAACCGGGCTGCCAGGGCGGCGCAGACGCCGCCGATGATTTTTCCGCGGCGCGGCCGCTCAAGAGCTGATGTCATGCCGCCACGCTACAGCCATCCACTGAGGGCCACCAGTCCGGCGCCCTACATGTGGACGTGCAGGCGCCGCGCGGCTTCAGAAATGGACCCGCTCAGTGACGGGTACACCGTAAAGGTGTTGGCTACGTCGTCGACGTGCAGCTTCTGGGTGACCGCGAGGGAGATCGCGAAGATCAGCTCGGAAGCGTTCGGCCCCACCACAACACCGCCAATCACTGTGCCGGAGCCCTTGCGCGCAAAGATCTTGACGAAGCCGTCCTTGTGATTGCGCATCTTGGCGCGGGCGTTGCTCTTGAGCGAGAGCTTGACGACGTCGCCCTGGTACTTGCCGGACTGGATCTCGGCCTCGGAGACGCCCACATTCGCGATCTCGGGTGAGGTGAAGATGTTGGACGCCACCTGGTGGAGCTTGAGCGGCATAACGCTGTCGCCCAGGAAATGGGCGATCGCGATCCGGCCCTGCATTGCGGCCACCGAGGCCAGAGCCAGCACGCCGGTGCAGTCGCCGGCCGCGTAGATGTTCGGCGCCGTGGTGCGGGAGACGCCGTCGACCTTTATATGGCCGCTCTCGGTGAGGGCCACGCCGGCTTCTTCAAGGCCGATGCCGGCCGTGTTCGGGATGGAGCCCACGCAGACCAGGCAGTGGCTTCCGGTGACCTTCGACCCGTCGCCCAGGGTGACCACCACGCCGTCGTCGGTCCGTTCCACGCTCTCGGCCCGGGCACGGGACAGCACGCGCACGCCGCGGCGCTCGAAGACTTCCTCCAGCACCTCCGCGGCATCGGTGTCCGAACCGGGGAGCACCCGGTCGCGGCTGGAGATCAGGGTGACCTTGGAGCCCAGGCCGTTATACGCGGACGCGAATTCGGCGCCGGTCACACCGGACCCCACCACAATCAGTTCCTCGGGAAGCTCGTCAAGGTTGTAGATCTGCGCCCAGTTCAGGATGCGTTCGCCGTCCGGCCGGGCGGTGGGCAGCTCGCGCGGGTGCGCACCCACAGCCAACAGGATGGTGTCAGCTTCCACGATTTCCGTGCCGTCAGCGGTCAGGACCTCGATGGTGTGGTTGTCCAGAAGCTTCCCGGAGCCCAGCAGGATGCGGACGTTCTGGTGTTCCAGCCCGGTGGAGATGTCGGTGGACTGTTGGCGGGCAAGGCCCAGCAGGCGGTCGTTGATGTGTTTGAGGTCCGCGCGCATCGCCGGCACAAAGTCGCCGCCGTCGACGTCGAACTTCACTCCCAGCTCGCCCGCCTCACCGACGCGGGTCATCAGATCCGCCGTCGCGATCAGGGTCTTTGACGGCACGACGTCGGTGAGCACGGCAGAGCCGCCCAGGCCGGCGCGTTCGATGATGGTGACCTGCGCCCCCAGCGAGGCAGCAACCATGGCGGCTTCGTATCCGCCCGGGCCACCTCCGAGGATTGCGATCCGGGGTGAGCTGAAATCAGGATGCGTAGTCACAAACAACCATTCTCCCGCATGGGGCCCCGCACCACCAATAAACAGCCACTGCCGTGGTGCCGGTCACCGGCACCCGTGACGCTGTGCACAGGGGCGGCGGCACGATAACTTGTACCAGTGAGTAATACAGACTTCCTGAACACTGACCCGTTCGCCGCCGCCCGCGCCGCCGCCGACTACATTGCCGGGGAAACAGGCGTGGACCGCCACGACGTCGCCCTGGTCCTGGGCTCGGGGTGGGGCCAGGCCGCGGACCTGATCGGCGACACCACCGCCACACTCTCCGCGGACGAGGTTCCCGGTTTCCATGCCCCGGCGGTGGAAGGCCACGTGGGGACCATCCGCTCGGTACTCACCAGGGAAGGCAAGCGGGCGCTGGTGCTGGGCGCGCGCACGCACTTCTATGAGGGCAAAGGCGTCCGCGCCGTCGTCCACGGCGTCCGCACGGCAGCCGCCGCCGGCTGCGGGACCCTGGTCCTCACCAACGGCTGCGGCGGCCTCAACGAAGCCTGGGCACCGGGCACTCCCGTGCTCATCAAAGATCACATAAACCTCACCGCCGCCTCTCCGCTGGAGGGCGCTACGTTTGTTGACCTGACAGATCTTTACTCATCCCGCATCCGCGGACTGGCACGTGAAGTCGATTCCTCACTCGATGAGGG
>DATCVX010000484.1:0-4544 GCA_036566705.1 Arthrobacter sp.
GCGTGGTCATCGCCGTCTTCAGCTTCAACCGCACCGGCCCGGAATCCGCCGCGCCAGTGGCGACGGAAACTGCCACGCCCAGCGAGACTGCCACCCCGACACCCACCGAGACCCCTGCCCCGGCTCCGGCACCTCCCCCGCCGCCGGAGCCCATCGCCGACCTACCTCCGGTGGCTATGAACGTCCTGATCATCGGCAGCGACAGCCGCGGCAACGCCCGGGAGCAGGCTGCCAACACCGCTGCCACCGGCGCCTCGTCGGACCACCGCGCGGACTCGCTAATGTTGGTCCATGTCCCGGCGGACCGCCACACCTTCTACGTCATTTCGCTCATGCGTGACCTCTGGGTGGACATTCCGGGCTACGGCGGATCCAAGATCAACTCCAGCCTCGAGGTGGGCGGGATCGACCTCGCCACGAGGACAGTCGAATCGCTGCTGGGCGCCCACATCGACCATACGGTGATGCTGGACTTCCACGGGTTCAAGCTCCTGACGGACGGGCTAGGCGGGATTGATGTGAACGTCACCACCCCGTTCCAGTCCACGCATGAAACTCAACATGTCTTTACCGCCGGCGTAAACCACCTGGACGGCCAGGCTGCGCTGGAGTTCGTCCGTGAGCGCTACGCCTTTGTGGACGGCGACTACCAGCGGGTCCGCAACCAGCAGACGTTCCTCCGCGCCATCCTGGCCCGGCTGACCGCCGGCGGAGCGCTGAACGACGTCACCGCGGTGCGGGCCTTGGTGAATTTTGCAGCGGGCTCCCTCACCGTGGATCAGGGCTTCGATCCCGTGTCCGTGGCCATCCTGGCGTATTCGCTGCGTAACACCGACCCCAACGCCGCCGGGTTCGTCACCCTGCCCACCGCCGGGGTGGGCACCATCGGCGGCGCCTCCGTGGTGCTGCCTGACTACGGCGGAATCAATGCCCTGGCGGCAGCCCTACGCGACGGCCGGATCGCGGAGTACGCACGCTGACCGTCGGGTTGCCGGGTCCGCGAAAGACGGCTACGCCGGGCGCTGCAGACGGGACGCGCGGGTAACGGGTTCCTCTGCCTGGGCCATTTCGTCGGCCTTGAGCATCAGCGGGACCGCGAAGGTCACCACCAGGCGGGCATCGGCGTCGTCCGTGGACCTGATGGTCAGGCTCCGGGTGCCGAACGGCACGGAGGGCGTGAACACCTGCAGGTTCCGGGAGCCGACGTTGGCGGAGTCCTGGAAAGTGTAAACAGTGCCCCGGTGGTCCTCAATGGCAATTCCCGGCACCGGTTTTCCGACGGCGGACTCCACATGGATGTTGACCACCAGGCACGTGCTCCACACTTCCACGGACAGCACTGTGTACTCCGCGGACCCCGTTAAATGCAGGCCGAAGGTGGGTGGCAGGAGCATCTGCCGGAGGGTGCCTTTCGGAATCAGGTTGCGCATCATGGTCCCCAATTTGCTAAGAGTGCTTATAATTACCGCGCGTTACTGACGCAGTGTCAAGGGCTACCGAATGACAGTTCAGTATCGTTTAACCCGGCCCATCAGCCGCAGCGCAACCGCCCAGTACGCCACGCCCACTGCCAGTGACAGGGCCACCGCCATGACCGGGTGATTGTCCTTCAGGTCGGGGAAAACCACCCAGTGCGTGACGTACACATACAGCGAAGCGCTGGCCAGTACGCCCACCACACGGTGCAGGATGGCGGGCAGCGGAAGGGCCGGCACCCAGGCGAGTAGGAGGATTCCGGCAAGGATGGTGGCCTCCCGCCATGGGTCGCCAAAGTAGCCGGGAAGGGCGACGGCGGCAAGTGCGGAAAGTGCCAGCCGCTGCGGAACAGTGCGTGCCCGGGCAAAGGCCCAGCCCAGCGCAAAGAGCCACAGGACCGGCCGCGTGTGCAGGATGTCGACGCCGAGCAGGCCATAGCGGGCCAGCAGCCCCGCACCGATCAGCGCCACGGGGAAGGCCAGCGGGAACCGGCGTTCGGTCCGGTGCACCCAGGGGATGGCCAGCAGCGCCGTCATGCCGAGCAGCACATAGACCAGCACTTCCACGAACCAGAAGTGCCAGGCGTCGGTCCAGCCCGCCGGTCCGATCATCGTATTGAGCAGCACCAGGTTGGCCGGGGTGTAGTGGAATTTGTCCGTCAGGAGCATGACCGCCCCGATGAACACCACGGTGGGAACCACGATCCGCGCCACGCTGAGCACCTGGCGCCGCAGCCTGGGCAGCCTCTCGCCGCCCAGCTGGAACCGGGCAAAGTTATAGCCGGCCAGGGCCATCAGCACGTGGGCGGTCCCGGGCCAGCGGATCAGGTCCACATGCGTGCTGATGATGACGACGATGGCCACGGCCCGGAGCACGATGCTGGTTTCCAGGGGTGCGAGGAACCGCCGGCGGCTGCGGCGTGGCCTCGCCCGGGCCTGCAGGTCCCGGACCGGGGTCACGTGCCAGTCCGGCGCCAGGTGCCCGAGGGCCTTCTCCAGCCGGACGGACGCTGCCACGTAGGAGAGCGAGTCGCCGCCGAGCGAAACGAAAGTGTCGCCGTCGGAAATGTCCTCGATCTCCAGCGTTTCGGCGAAGATCCGGCGCACATCCTCCGGTGCGGCCGGCGCCGCCTCCGCACTATCGGCAGGTCCGGCGTTGGATTCCGCAGGACCGGATTCGGCGGCGAGGGCCAGCACGGCCGGGTAGTCGGTCTTGCCCGTGCCCAGCCGGGGCAGGTCCCCGACGGCGTGCACCTCCACCGCAGCGCGCGGCAGCCCCAGGTCCTGTGCGATCATCTTGGCCAGGAGCCTGGTGTCGTGGCTGCCCTCGACGGCTGCCACCAGCTTCCGGTCCGTCCCGGCGCAGGCCGCCTGCAGGCCCATCCGCTGGAGCATCTTCTCCACCTGGCCGAGGTCGATGCGCAGGCCCACGATCTTCACGAAGCGGCTCCGCCGGCCCACCACCTCGTACAGTCCCGCGGCGTTCCGGCGGGCGAGGTCGCCGGTGCGCAGCTCGGTGACGGTGCGCCCGGCGGCAAAGTCGGCAGGGGTCTCAGCGTAGCCGAGCATCACGTTGGGTCCGGTGTAGACGAGCTCGCCGTCGTCGAGTCCGGGGACGGGCTCGATCCGGAAGCTCCCGCCGGGCACGGACACGCCGATGGCGCCGGGGTGGGCGGCGGCCAGGTGCGGCGGCAGGTAGGCCATCCGGGCCGTGGCCTCCGTCTGCCCGTACATCACGAAAAGCTCCCAGCCGCGGCTGCGGCCGTGCTCGGCGTAGCGGGCAACGGTCCCGGGCTCCAGCCTGCCGCCGGCCTGGGTGACGTAGCGCAGGTCCGGCAGGTCCATGTCCGTGAAGCCCGCCCGGTCCAGGAGTTCAAAGGTGTACGGCACGGCGGCGAAGGACGTTGCGTGGCGGTTGCGGAACAGCTGCCAGAAGCACGGGTCCACGACCGACAGGTCCGTGAGCACAATCCCGGCGCCGCGGAGCAGGTGGCTGTTGATCACGGACAGGCCGTAGCAGTAGGACATTGGCAGCGTGGTGGCAGCCCGATCGTCCGCGCTGATGTCCAGGTACGTAGCGATGGCCTCGGCGTTGGACTGGACGTTCTCCCGCGAGAGCCGGACCAGCTTGGGTGATCCGGTGGAGCCGGAGGTACTGAGCAGGAGCGCCAGGTCCGGGTGGAAAGTGTGGTTTGTGGCTGCCCGCACTTCCTCAAGGACGGGCTCCCCCCAGGCTTCCCCCGCGGCCCCGGCCGTCCGCACGGCCCCCGGCCTGACGATGACGTCCGGGTCGTAGGCGGACACGAGCGATGCCACGGCGGCGTCGTTTCCGGCCGGCGCGAGGATCAGCGGGTGCCCTGATGCCAGGGCGGCAAGGTAGGCCACCAGCGAGCCGACGCTGTTATCGGCCGCCAGGACCACCAGGCGGCGCGCCGTGCCAAGGCGGGCCGCAAACGCGTCCACGCGTCCGGCGAGGTCCCGGTAGGACAGGACCGTGCCGCCGGTAAGGATGGCTGGCCGGTCTCCATGGCGCGCGAGGTCGGCGGCAAGGGCCACCCCGGCGAGTTCTAGGGAGGGAGTCACCGCGTAACTGTAAAGGGTTGCCTTACCTAACAACAACTCGATAAATGGCCGCGTGCCCGTTCATGACACCGCGCCACACCAGCATCAGTTAACCCGGTCCATGCCGGGCGTTCATCCGGGCTCAACGGACCGTGTACCCGGGCCCTGCAGGGTGGGTGCCATGACTGACATTTCACGCCGCACCATCGTCAAAGGTTCCGTCCTCGCCGCAGCACTGGCCGCCGTACCAACGGCAGCCGGCGCCAGCCCCGCCGTCGGCCCGGCCCGCACCGGGATCCCCCTTGTCCGGAACCGGCTGACCCTGCCCAGCGGCATCGCCACCGGCGACGTGACCTCCGACTCCGCCGTGCTGTGGTCCCGCTCCTCCGCCGCCGGCCGGATGATCGCCACCCTCCGCGCAGTGGACGACGGCGGCACGGTGCTGGGCGGCCGGGGCGCCTTCGAACGCACCCTCCGCGGCCCGCGGGCCACCCAGGCGTCCGACTT
>DATCVX010000485.1:0-5152 GCA_036566705.1 Arthrobacter sp.
GGCCCAGGCAACGTCGGGGTTGTCGCGGAACAGCAGTGGCCCGGGGATCAGGCCGTTCATGGTGAACGCGCCGGCCATGATGGCCACGGTGGCGGAGGTGGGGATGCCGAGGGTGAAGAGCGGGATCATGGACGAGACGGCGAGCGCGTTGTTCGCTGCTTCCGGTCCGGCGATGCCTTCCACGGCGCCCTTGCCGAATTCCTTGCTGCGCCTGGAGATCCGCTTTTCGGCGGCGTAGGAGGCCAGCGATGTTGCGGCGCCGGGGGAACCGGGCAGGAGGCCCATGAAGAAGCCGATCACTGATCCGCGCAGCGACGGGAAGGCCGAGCGCTGCAGGTCGGTGCGGGTGGGCAGGAGCCGGGCAACCTTGAGCGGGCTCGGAACACCCAGTGGACCCTTTTGGGCCTGGCCCAGGACTTCGCTGAGGCCAAAGACGCCCATGACTATGGCCACGAGTCCCAGGCCGTCGAACAGTTCCGGCATGTCGAACGTGAAACGCGCAATGCCGACGCCGGAATCCACGCCGACGGTGGCGATGCCCAGTCCGGCCGCCGCACTGAGCAGGGCCTTGGCCGGGTTGGGACCGGCGAAGCTGGTGATCAGCGCGAAGCCCAGCAAGGACACGAGGAAGAGTTCGGGTGCGCCGAATTCCAGGGCCAGCCGGCTGAACGGCGCCACCACCACGAAGCCGATGACGCCGATCAGGCCGCCGACGAAGGAAGCGAGTGCTGCGAGCACCAGGGCGGGACCACCGCGTCCCTGCTTGGCCATCTGGTAGCCGTCGAGCGTGGTGGCGATGGAGGAGGCCTCGCCGGGAATCCGGAGCAGGACCGCCGTCGTGGTTCCGCCATAGGCCGCACCGTACAGGATGGCGGCCAGCATGATGATCGCGGAAGTGGCATCCAGGCCGAACGTGACCGGGATCAGGAGTGACACGGCCGCAGCCGGGCCGAATCCGGGAAGGACACCCACAAGCATGCCCAGGACACAGCCGAGCAGTGCGAACAGGAGGTGTTCGGGGGTAAAGACGGTGGCCAGGCCACCGAGGAGCTGATCGAATCCCATGGTTACAGCCCCAGTCCTGCAAGGAAATCGATGCTGGCCGTCGGCAGGGCCGTTCCCAGCCAGACCTCAAAGACCAGCCGTGACGCCAGGGCGGAACCAACAGCCACCAGGGCGGCCATCCACAGCTTCCGCTTGCTGACGAAGAACAGGATGGTTCCCAGCATCAGCGTCATCACGACGGTGTAGCCCAGCAGGGGGAGCAGCAGGGCGGCGAGGAGGATGGCGCCGGAGATGATCCCCACACGTGCCCACCCCTGGCGGTCCGGGAAATCCGGAGCGTCCGGCTCGTCGCTGTTGTCGTCGTCGAGCAGGGATACCAGCGCCGATTCCGACTCGTGGTGCGGCGGCAGTGACTCCACGGTGTCGCCGGTGACTGCTGCCGGGACGGATGTCCGGCGCGCGGCCACCAACTGGAGGGCCCAGAGGAAACCGGCCAGCGCCATGAGCGTGCCGGCCACTGTGGGAAAGAACCCGGCCCCCACACCGGAGGTGTTCGTCAGCCCGTAGCCGGCGCCGACCACTGCCATGGTCAGGCCCCCGGCGACGGCTGCTGCGGCCACCGTCCATTCAAGCGCAACAGGTGCGTTGAGGGTTTGCATCTTCGTTGTCCGCCTCTCTGCGGCAAAGTGGAGAAAATAGGGGAAGAAGGATGAGCCGTAAGGCAATCTTGCAACCTTGCACAGGATTGCATGTCCGTGAGAGAGTGTCAAGCATCACAGTGTTTCAAGCGGGAACCTCAGGGAACCTCAAAGGAGAGCCAGAGTGGGTTTTAAAGCAGTAGTGGCCAGCAGCACGGTCCAGCTCAGCGCCTCGGAGGAGCGCGTCATGAACGTCCTCATGGGGGATTACATGTCAGGAATTCCCGCCGCGGAGGTTGCGGACCGGGCCAAGACCCACGAGTCGACCGTTGTGCGGCTCGCGAAGAAGCTGGGCTACCGCGGCTACCCGGACCTGCGCAATGACCTGCGCAAGGACGAAGCTGAGGTCCATGAGCAGCACGGCGGGATCATGCGGGGGGATACCGGCTACGACCTGTCCGCGTTCGTGGCAGATGAGATCGTCGCCCTGAAGCGGTTGCCGCACTTTGTTTCCCAGGAAGACCTGGACGCGGCCGCCAGGACCCTGCATGAATCCCGGACCATCTATCTGTTCTCGAGGGACGATGAGAAGCCCACACGTGACCTGATGGCCCGGCGCCTGCGGCGGCTAGGCCTGACCACGGTGACGATGGGGACCGCGCCGAAGGATCTGGCCGAGCGGTTCATCAGCTTCAACGAAAACAGCACACTCATAGGCTTTGCGTTGCGGGAGGCCCCGATGCAGCTGGGTGCCTTGGTGTCCGAGGCTGCCCGGCGGGGAGGCAGGAGCATCCTGATCTCGGACGTTCCCGGCTACCATTTCCGCCCCAGCCCCGACCACCTCATCACCGCCAGGCGGGGCGACGACGGCGAGTACCGGACCCAGCTGATCCCCGTTCTCCTTGCCTATGCCCTGCAGCTGGCGATCTTCCACCTGGACCCTGCCCGCTACCGGGCTGCCAGGGACGGAATCGAGGACCTGACCCGCCTGTTGGGCGGGGCGGACGAAATTCCGCTTCGGGCGTGAGCGCCGCCAGATGGCGGCGGGCGCTCAGCGCGCAGGCTGTCCTGGCACAGGCCGCGTGGGTGGGAATCCGGCTTATCATCGGATACCGGGCCCTTTCCGAAGGCGCCGACCCCGTGTTCCTGGGCGTCCTGGCGTCAAGCTTCGCGCTGCCCGCACTGCTGACTGCCCTGCCCGCGGGCCGGCTGGCTGATAGGTTCGGCGGCACCGCCATGGCCTTCATCGGGCTGCTGACCGCGGCCGCGGGTACCCTGCTCATGCTCGCCGTGCGGGGACTTCCCGTCCTGCTTGCTGCCAGCGCCCTCATCGGCCTGGGGCACCTGATGGTGATGGTTGGCCAGCAGGCATTCGTTGCACACGTCAGCACTGAAGGATCCACTGACAGTGCGTTCGGTACGCTCACCGCCGCCGCCTCCATCGGCCAGCTCATCGGCCCGCCCGCCGTCACGCTCGTGGCCTCGCTGGGCATCGCGGACGGGGCTGCGCCCGACACCACGCTGGGGCTCCTGGTCTGCCTCGGCTTCAGTGCCCTGGCCACGCCCGCCTACTTCTTCCTGCGGCGGACCGACGCCGGCCTTCGCAAGGGCCGGCACACGACGGCCGCTGAGCCCGTCAGTGTGGCAGGTGTCCTGAAGGCGCCGGGACTGTGGCGCTCGCTGGTGGTCAGCGGGGCCGTGCTGGTGACGGTGGACCTGATGTACGCGTTCGTACCAGTCTGGGCCACCGAACAGAACGTCAGTGCCGCCGTCGTAGGGATGCTGCTGGCACTTCGCGCCGCCGTGTCCGTCGCCAGCAGGGTGGGCCTCACCCGATTGATCGCGCGTTTCGGGCGCAAGGCAATGCTGGTCGTATCCATCGGTGCGGCTGTCCTGTCACTGGCTGCCCTGCCGCTGGTGGGCCCCTATGGCGCCATTGCAGTGATGATCGGGCTGGGGCTGGGGCTCGGGATCCCCCAGCCGCTCACCATGGCCTGGGTGGTGTCGCTCACCGCATCGTCGAGCCACGGGGCGGTCCTGGGGCTGAGGATGACAGTCAACCGGCTGGCGCAGATTACGCTGCCGATCGCCGTCGGCTCCGTTGCCGCGCCCCTCGGCGTGCTGGGGATCTTCTGGGCCAACGCTGCGCTGCTCCTGGGAGCCATCGCGGTGGTGGCAGGGTCCGACGCCGGCCAGCCGCCCGGGGCGGATACCCTCACCTGACGGCTGGCTGGCCGCCGTCGGAGCTTATCCGTCGTAGTGCGTGCGCGCGGGTCCCTGCCCCAGCGAGTTGACCACCGCTGCGGCCACGTCGTGGAGCTTCGAGTTGCTGGTGCTGGACGCCGTTTTGAGGATCTCGAAGGCATCGAGCTGGCTGCAGCGGTTCTGGGCCATGATGATGCCCACGGCCATGTCGATCACAGTGCGGGATTCCAGCGTTGCCCTCAGGTTCGCTGCCGTCTCGCTGTAGTGCGCGAACCGCACCGCGAGCCGGAGGGCGAGGGATGTCTGGCTGACGAAGTCCGCTGCGAATTTAAGCACGCGGCCGTCAAACCGGTTGGGCCGCCGGGAGTACAGCAGCAGGGCGGCCTTCGTGTCCCCGTCGAGCTCGAACGGCAGGGCAAGGACCGTCCGGACCCCCTGGCCCAAGACGGCGGCAGAGTACTCCGGCCAGCGGTCGTCCTCGGTGACGTCGGGGATGTGGATGGTGGCCTGCTCCAGCGAGGCGGCCATGCCGGGACTGTCGCTGTATTCGTACTCGATCCGGCCGATGGCCTGGGCGTCCGGCCCGCTGCTTGCCAAAGTGGCTGCCTTGCGCTCCCGCAGCAGGGTGATGCTGCAAAGGACTTCGTCGTCAAGGTCCGAGAGGCCGCGCACGGAAACGCGGGCGAGCTCGTTAAGGAAGTCCTCAACGTCGGAGCTGTTGAGGACGAGTTCATGCAGGTGCTCGGTGATGGATGTATCGGTTTTTGCTGTTGACTCGCTGGCCACGATTCTTGGTGCCATTCGCTCAGGTCAAAACGAGCCGGCAACATACCGCCCAAACCCCAAAAGGTGGCTGGCGGTAAAAGTCGCTGGATCGACGAACTTTCCAACGGCCTGCTGCTAAACCGATATCCAGAAGTATATACACGCTCTGGCCTGTGGAAACGTCACTTAAGGGGTACGCGCGGCACGGTTACGCACTACTTGGTTTCCGGCAGCGGCGTGACCGATCCGTCGAGGTTCTGATTTCCCTTCAGACTAATGCCAGCCTCCGGATCCCCTCCCGGAGGCTGGCATTGTGTTGCCATCTATGGGCAGAATGAACCACGCGTTGGCGTTGCCGGCGACGGACCCCGAACCAGCGGCGATGGCGCCGCAGAGGAACGTAGAAACATGATCAGGCTGCTCATCATCGGTCCGCCCGGCTCCGGCAAAGGCACCCAGGCCGAACACATCGCACGGCATTTCAACATCCCCGCCGTCTCAACCGGCGAAATCTTCCGGGACAACGTCGGCCGGGAAAC
>DATCVX010000486.1:0-2725 GCA_036566705.1 Arthrobacter sp.
GGACAACCAGCGCCGCGGAGAACCCGTTCGCGCCGCGGGACGTCCCCATCAGCTGCGCCACGAGGAGGCCCACGCCGAGGAAGGCCAGCCCGACGGCGCCTACAGCGGCTCCGGCGACCATGGCACCTGCGGGATCAAGCCCCGTCGCCGTGAAGCCGGCGAACACCGCGAGGGCCACGAGCACGTTGGCTGCTGTGCCGTGGAGGAGGGTGGCCACGGCCGGGGTCAGTCGGCCGGCCGGGGTGGATGCGATCAGCTCGGCGCTCCCGGTTTCCTCCTCGGCCCGTGAGTGGCGCACGGCCAGGAAGGTGCTCATCATGCCGGCCAGCAGGGCAAGGAAGGAGAAGATCTGGAAGAACGTGAAGGCGCCGATGCTCGCCCCTCGGGCCAGGCCGCGGAGCATCAGAATGGCCGGGGTTGCGATGGCTACCTGCAGGATTTCCGCCCGGCTCGAATCCTCGCCGTAGGTCTGGTGGATGGCGGTTGCGGAGAACAGGGCCAGGGCGCCGATGCCCAGCACCCAGATGGCAAGCTGCCAGCGGTCACGCCGCAGCCGCTGGCCCCACAGGATCCGGAGCGCGGCCACCTCAGCCACGACCCCTCGTACCAAGCAGGTGCCGGTGCCGGGCGTGCTCTCCCACGGCTCCCCCGGCTGCCGCAGAGGCGTCACCGTAGTGCCGCAGGAACAGCTCCTCCAGCGACGGCGGCGTGATGGTCAGTCCCTGCACGCCCAGGGCACCAAGCGCCGGAAGCACCTCCGCAATCCGGTCCGAGTCGGCACCAAACCTGATCCTGCCGCCGTCGGCCGTCAGGTCATGGACGGCGGCCAGCTCGCCCAGGGCGCGGGTGTCCAGGCCGTTGGCCGCGAACGAGACCTCGGTGCGGGTGAGGTGGCGCAGGGAGTCAAGGGTTCCGCCGTCCACCACCTTCCCGGCGCGGATGATGCTCACGCGGTGGCACAGCACTTCCACCTCGGAGAGGATGTGGCTGGAGAGGAGCACGGTGGCACCGCGTTCGACGGCGGCGAGCACCTCCCGGCGGAAGACCGCCTCCATGAGCGGGTCAAGGCCGCTGGTGGGCTCGTCGAACAGGTACAGCTCGGCGTCCGTGGCCAGGGCGGCGATCAGCGCCACCTTCTGCCGGTTGCCTTTGGAATAGGCGCGGCCCTTCTTGCCGGGGTCGAAGTCGAAGGCCTCGCAGAGGCGTGCCTTGCGCTGCCGGTAGTCACTCCCCTCTGTCTTCCCCGGGGACGTCCCGCCGCGGAGGCGCGAGAGGAGGTCGATGGTTTCGCCGCCGGACAGGTTGGGCCACAGCCGCACATCGCCGGGGACGTAGGCCAGGCGGCGGTGCAGTTCCACGGACTGCGTCCACGGGTCAAGGCCCAGGACGCTGGCCGTGCCGGACGTGGCCTTCGCCAGGCCCAGCAGGACGCGGAGGGTGGTGGATTTGCCGGCGCCGTTGGGGCCGAGGAACCCGTGGATCTCCCCCCGCTGGACGTCAAGGTTGAGTCCGTCAAGGGCCCGGACCCTGCCGAAGTGCTTGTGCAAATCAACGGTCTGGATGATGGTTTCCATACTTCGAACATTACTCAGATTCACAAATTTGTGAATACTGCAAATGCAGGCAATCTTCCGGCCTACCCTTCCAATGCATATCAATATGGATATATAATTTTGGCATGGCACGGGCAGCAACAACAGCGGATGCGTTCAACGCGGTGGCTGAGCCCCGCCGTCGGGAAATCCTGGACGCCCTCGCCCAACGCGAACGGCCGGTCAACGAACTCGTGGAAATCCTCGGCCTGGCCCAGCCGCACGTGTCCCGGCACCTGCGAGTGCTGCGCGAGGTGGGTGCGGTGGACGTGCGCGACGAAGGCCGGCAGCGGGTCTACCGGCTGAATCCGCAGGCGCTGAAGCCCATCCACGACTGGGTTGCCAATTACCAGCACCTTTGGGAGGAGCGCTTCGATCTCCTGGAGGACGTGCTGGAGGACCTCAAAGAGCAGGAAAACTAAGAGAAGGAGCAGGGCAATGGCACAGGCAAGCAGCGGCACCATGGACGTCACTTTCCCCAGTGATGAGGAAATCCTGATCACCAGCACCCTCAACGCACCCCGGCACCTCGTCTACAGGGCCTGGACCACGCCCGAGCTCGTCCGGCGCTGGTGGCCCGGCCGGCGCGGCGAGATGACGGTGGCGGAGATGGACTTCCGGGTGGGCGGCGCGTGGCGGTACGTCATGGTGGCGCACGGCGAATTCGAGGTGGGCTTCCACGGCACGTACCGCGAGATTGTGCCCAACGAGCGGATCGTCAACACGGAGGTCATGGAGATGCCGGGCGTGCCGACGGACAGCGAGGAGGGCGCCGTGGTCAACACGGTCACCTTTGAAGAGGCCGACGGCGGCGCCACCACGGTCCGCATCCGCACCGACGCGGGCAGCAAGGAAGTCCGGGACATGATTGCGCAGTCCGGCATGGAAGGCGGCGTGCGCGAGCAGTTCGAGATCATCGAGGAGCTGGCGGCGTCCCTCGCCTGACGGGCCTTCTTAAAGCAACGCGGGGTCACATCCTGCCGGATAAACGACGTTCATTGGGCAGGAAGTGACCCCGCGTTGCAGTGGCAGGGCCTTGTTACACTCCACGGTGTGACAACTCCCACCCGCCTCGCCGCGCGCCCCGCTTCAAGCCCCCTGTACGCGGCAGGATTCGTCACCGCGTTCGGGGC
>DATCVX010000487.1:0-2939 GCA_036566705.1 Arthrobacter sp.
GCGGCTTCTCGCACAGCACGTGCTTGCCGGCCTTCAGGGCGGCGATGGCGATCTCCGCGTGCGTGTCGCCGGGCGTGCAGATATCGACGAGGTCGACGTCGTCCCGCTCCACGAGTGCCCGCCAGTCAGTTTCGGTGCTGGCCCAGCCCATGCGGGCGGCGGCCTCGGTGACGCGGGCCCTGTCCCTGCCTGCAAGGACGCTCAGCTCGGGGGTCAACGGGAGGTCGAAGAAGCGCGGTGCGGTGCGCCAGGCGTGCGAGTGGGCGGCGCCCATAAAGGCGTGGCCCACCATTCCCACACGCAGGGGAGAGGTGTCAGGCGTGGTCATAGCTGTGGTGTTCTCCATTGATCCCGTTTTCGAAATATTTCGCAAGTAATTCGTGAGCTGTGATAAAAAGTAGTTGCACGGCATGGCCAGCGTCAAGGATTGTCCACGGATTGTTTGACTTAGAACTTCGTTGCTGTGCATGCTGGTTCGTTCGAAATTTTTCGAGAAAGTCTGCACCGATGCCTGCAAAGAGCACCGCCAAAGTGAACCTCGCGGACGTTGCCGCGCTCGCCGGCGTCTCCGCGCCCACGGTGTCCAAGGTGATCAACGGCCGCGATGACGTGGCGGATGCCACCCGCGCCCGCGTCCAGGATGCGCTCGGCAAGCTCGGCTACGAATCACCGGCGCAGCGCCGTTCCAAGTCGTCCGGGCCGGCACTTGTGGACCTGGTCTTCCATGGCCTGCACAGTTCGTACTCGCTGGAAGTGATGTCCGGGATTGTGGAATGCGCCGCGGAGGAGGGTGTGGAGATCGTGCTCAGCGGCGTCAAGCCTGCCAAGCTCCGCAGCGTCGACCATGAGCAGTGGTCCCAGCGGCTCGCCGAATCGGGCCGCAAAGGACTGATCTTCGTGACGTCCGTGGTTACTGCCGGCCAGCTCGAATCGTTCCGGCGCCGCAACATCCCGGTGGTGGTGATTGACCCGCTGAGCCCTCCCGGCTCCGGGTACGTCAGCATCGGGGCCACCAACTGGGCGGGAGGCAAGGCCGCCACGGAGCACCTGATCGGCCTGGGCCACCGGAAAATCGCCTTCCTGGGCGGGCCCGAGGACGTTGAATGCAGCGCGGCCCGGCTGCACGGCTACCTTGCCGCCCTTCGCGCAAACAACCTTCCGGCGAACCCGGACTACGTCCTGCCCGGCCGGTTCAACCGCGAAAGCGGGGTCGCCGGCGCACGCCAGCTCCTGGCCCTGGCGGATCCTCCCACTACAATCTTCGCCGCGAACGACGTCATCGCGTTGGGTGTCCTGGACGAGGCCCGGCGGCAGGGGATCCGCGTCCCCGAACAGCTGAGCGTGGTGGGCTTCGACGGGACGGACCTCACCGAGCAGTCCGTCCCCCGCCTGACGTCGGTTGCCCAGCCGCTCCAGGAAATGGGCTGGGCGGCCCTCCGGACGGTGCTGCGGCTGGCGAAGGGCGAAACCCTGGAATCAAACCACGTCGAACTGGCCACCCGGCTGGTGGTGAGGGATTCAACGGCGACAGCCCCTGCCGAGTAAATACCGGCCCGTACCAGCCCACTTTTGGAGGGCCGGGTCCAGTATCCGGCGTGCACCCAGACGCAGGGGCGGCCAAAACTGGGCTGGCTGGGAAGCAACAAAACGGGAGCGGGCCATGACACGGCTGAAACGTCCCCGAAATGTTCGGCATTTACTGTGGGTCCCACGCCGTTGAAGGGAACCTGATGCATCTGATGCCCCGTGAGCAGGAAAAGCTCATGATTGTGGTGGCCGCCGACCTCGCCCGGCGGCGGCAGGCCAGGGGCCTCAAGCTGAACTTTCCAGAAGCGGTGGCCATCATCAGCTATGAGCTGATCGAGGGTGCCCGCGACGGCCGCACCGTGGCGGACCTGATGAGCTACGGCACCACCATCCTCACCCGTGAGGACGTGATGGAAGGCATCCCGGAAATGGTCCATGACGTCCAGATCGAGGCCACGTTCCCTGACGGCACCAAGCTCGTCACCGTCCACGATCCGATCCGATAGGGCAGGCCATGATCCCAGGCGAGTACATCCTCAGGCCCGAACCGGTGACGGTGAACGCGGGACGGCAGGCGGCCGACGTCGTCGTCACCAACACCGGTGACCGTCCCGTCCAGGTGGGTTCACACTTCCACTTTGCCGAGGCGAACGCTGCCCTCAAGTTTGACCGCCAGGCTGCCTACGGCTGTCGGCTGGACATTCCCGCCGGCACGGCAGCACGGTTTGAGCCAGGCGACAGCAAGACGGTCCGGCTGATTGAACTGGCCGGACGCCGCGAGGTGTACGGCCTCAGCAACGCCGTCAACGGACGGCTCGACGGCGGCAATCCCGACGGCAGTTCCGGCACCGGCAAGGAGGATGCCAAGTGAGCTTCGATCTTCCCCGCAGGCAGTACGCGGACCTCTACGGCCCGACCACCGGCGACGCGATCCGGCTGGCGGACACCGAACTGTTCCTCGAAATCGAGAAGGACCTCACTGTCTACGGCGAGGAAGTGGTGTTCGGCGGCGGCAAGGTCATCCGCGACGGCATGGGCCAGAACGGCCAGGTGGTGCGGGATGAGGATGTCCCGGACACTGTCATCACCAACGTCGTCATCCTCGACTACACCGGCATCTACAAGGCCGACGTCGCCCTCAGGGACGGCCATATCTTCAAAATCGGCAAAGCCGGCAACCCGCAGATCACCGACGGCGTGGACATCGTCATCGGCGCCAGCACCGAAATCATCGCCGGGGAACGCAAGATCCTCACAGCCGGCGGCGTGGACACCCACATCCACTTCATCTCCCCGGACCAGGTACCCACCGCCCTCACCAGTGGCGTGACCACCATGGTGGGCGGCGGCACCGGCCCCGCTGAAGGCACCAAGGCCACCACCGTCACCCCCGGCAAATGGCACATCCAGCG
>DATCVX010000488.1:0-1713 GCA_036566705.1 Arthrobacter sp.
CAACGTGATCCTTGAAGCCAAGGGCGGCGAAGGCGGCGACGAGGCTGCCCTGTTCGCGGCCGACCTGCTGCGGATGTATACCCGGTACGCGGAAAACCGCGGCTGGAAGACTGAACTTATCTCGGCCACGGAATCGGACCTTGGCGGCTACAAGGACGTTCAGATGGCAGTCAAGGGCAACTCGAACGATCCGGCCGAGGGCGTCTATGCGCGGCTCAAGTTCGAAGGCGGTGTGCACCGCGTCCAGCGCGTGCCCGTCACCGAATCGCAGGGCCGCATCCACACCTCAGCTGCCGGTGTGCTGGTCCTTCCCGAGGTGGACGAGCCGGAAGAACTCGACATCAACCAGAACGACCTCAAGATTGACGTCTACCGGTCTTCGGGCCCCGGCGGCCAGTCCGTGAACACCACCGACTCCGCGGTCCGCATCACCCACCTTCCCACCGGAATCGTGGTGGCCATGCAGAACGAAAAGTCCCAGCTGCAGAACCGCGAAGCCGGCATGCGCGTCCTGCGAGCCCGCATCCTGGCCCACCAGCAGGAGCAGATCGACGCCGAGAATTCGGCCCAGCGCAAGTCGCAGATCCGCACCATGGACCGCTCGGAGCGCATCAGGACGTACAACTACCCGGAAAACCGGATCGCGGACCACCGCACCGGCTACAAGGCGTACAACCTGGACCAGGTCATGAACGGCGACCTGGAGCCCGTGATCCAGTCCGCCATCGAGATGGACGAACAGGCACGCCTGGACGCCATCGGCGAATAGCCGCCTGAACAGATGATCGGTTCGGAGCAGACTCTCGCGGCAGCCGTCACGGAGGCGACCGCCATCCTGGCGCAAGCCGGCGTGCCCAGCCCGCGCGTTGACGCGGAGCTGCTCGCCGACCATCTGCTCGGGGTCGGCCTTGGCCGGCTCCGTGCGCTGATGCTGGGGGATTCCCCGGCGCCCGACGGCTACGCCGACCTCGTGGCCGAACGGGCCCGTCGGACCCCGCTGCAGCACATCACCGGGGTGGCGTATTTCCGCTACCTGGAGCTCGCCGTCGGACCCGGTGTGTTTATCCCCAGGCCCGAAACGGAGTCCGTCGTCCAACTGGTCGTTGACCACGTCAAAGGCATGGCACACCCACGGATTGTGGATTTGGGCACCGGTTCGGGGGCGATCGCCGGTTCCATCGCGCACGAGGTTCCCGGAGCGGAAGTGCACGCCGTGGAGTACAGCCCCTTCGCGCACGCCTGGGCGGAAAAGAACCTGGCGCCCCTGGGCGTCAGACTCGTCCTGGGGGACCTCCGGGACGCGCTGCCCGAGCTCAACGGAACCTTCGACGTCGTGATTTCCAACCCGCCGTACATCCCGGCCGAAGCCATTCCCAACGAGCCGGAGGTTGCCCTCCACGATCCGCCGGAAGCGCTGTACGGCGGGGGAGCAGACGGCATGGAACTCCCGACGGCGGCGGCAGCCTCGGCAGCGCGGCTGCTGGTTCCCGGCGGCTACTTCGTGATGGAACACGCCGAAGTCCAGGCTGGCTGGATCAAGGCCATGCTGTCCCGGGCCGGCGTGTGGACCGGAATCACCACGCACCTGGACCTCAACGGCAAGGAACGCGCCACCAGTGCAGTGCTTTCCGGCCCTGACCACGAGTGATGAAAGAATAAGCCAGTGACCACAACCTACAACTGCACGTCAGAGGACCAGCGCGCCCTGGGGCT
>DATCVX010000489.1:0-4114 GCA_036566705.1 Arthrobacter sp.
CATCATGTTCGAGGCGCTGTTCATCCTTACGGCCGTCGACGCCGGGACACGCGTGGCACGCTTCATGTTGCAGGATTCCATCGGCAACTTCGCCCCGAAGTTCAAGGAACACTCCTGGCGCCCCGGTGCCTGGCTGTGCACCGCCATCATGGTGGGCGCCTGGGGAGCTGTCCTGCTGATGGGTGTGACGGATCCGCTCGGCGGGATCAACACGCTGTTCCCGCTGTTCGGCATCGCCAACCAGTTGCTGGCTGCCATTGCCTTGTCGGTCTGCCTGGCCATCGTCGCCAAACGCGGAACGTTCAAGTATCTGTGGATTGTTGCCCTGCCGTTGGCCTTCGCAGCGGTGGTCACTATCACGGCCAGCTTCCAGAAGATCTTCTCCCCGGTCCCGGCCGTGGGCTACTTCGCCAACAACGCAGCCTTCTCGAAGGCGCTCGCAGACGGCAAGACCGAATTCGGCTCCGCCAAGACTGCGGTTGCAATGGAGGCCGTGGTCCGCAACACGGCAATCCAGGGCTGGCTGTCCGTTATCTTCGTGGTGCTGAGCATCATCGTTATTGCCACCGCGATCCTGGCCACCTACAAGGCCTTCCGCAACTGGCAGGCGGGAATCGCCAGCAGCGACCACGAGGATGAGGCACGGCCGTCCAGGGTCTTTGCACCAGCCGGGCTCATCCCCACACCCGCGGAACGGGAGCTGATGGCGGAATGGAACAAACTGCCCGCCGACCTGCGGTTCGAAAGGGCACGGCACCACTGATGAGCGCAGGGCTGGCCGCCGTTGCCACCGGGTTCCGGGGGATCGCCCGGTACCTCGGCGGCGTCCTCGGCGCGGACGCGTACTCCAAGTATGTGGAGTACCATCGGGAGGCCGGACACCAGGAGCCTCCACTGACCGAACGTGAGTTCTGGCGGGACCGCACCGACCGCCAGGACTCAAACCCGCAGGGACGGTGCTGCTGAATTGACGGGCTTGCAGGCCGGGGTCGTGATCCGCAGGCTCGGTCCGGAGGACGCGGAGCTATTCAACAGGCTGTCCGAGGCTGACAACCTGTTTGACGAGGACCCTTCCGGGGCGCCGTCGGGGGCACTGACGCTCGACGGCGCCCGCGGCTTCCTGGCCGATCCGTCCGTACTCTTCTGGGTCGCCGAGTCCGGCCTGCTGACAGTGGGCTTCCTGCATTGCATCGTGCAGCGCAGGCGCACCGCCGGACCCTGGGCCGAGCTGTTGCTGATGGAGATGGGTGTCCACACCGATTGGCGGCGCCAGGGAGTCGGCACTGCCCTCGTGTCGGCGATGGAGCTCTGGATGGCCGGTAACGACGTGTTGGAGGTGTGGGTTCCTGCGAACACCTATGCGGTGGGTTTCTACCTGAAATCAGGCTTCACGGCGGACGAGGGCGCGATTCTGGTCAAGCAGCTTCATTGACTGGCTTGGGTGCCGCCGGCTCGTGAGAGTATGAACGCATGAGCGATCCGAAAGACACTCAGCCATCAGACGACCTCCCTGTGGAGGGCACAACCCTCGATTCCGCGGGGTCCCCTGTTCCCGGTGCTGACCAGGCGGCAGCCGGCGCGAAGCCCAGGCCGAGCAGCCTGCAGGATCTCGTGGACGAGCCCGCGAAAGTCATGCGGATCGGCACCATGATCCGCCAGTTGCTGGAGGAAGTTAAGGCTGCCCCACTGGATGACGCCGCCCGGGGACGGCTGGCAGAGATCCACGAGCGTTCCATCAAGGAACTGGAGGACGGACTTGCGCCTGAGCTGGTGGCGGAACTGGAACGGATCAGCCTCCCTTTCCCTGACAACGCCACCCCGTCGGATGCCGAGCTCCGCATCGCCCAGGCCCAGCTCGTGGGTTGGCTGGAAGGACTCTTCCATGGAATCCAGACGGCCATCGCAGCCCAGCACGCCGCAAGGGAACATGCGGCAGCCCAGCTCCAGCTCAGGCAGCTTCCACCAGGAACAGTGATTGCTCCCGGAGTGGTTATTGGCGAGAACGGCGAGCCGCAACGCGCCTCCGCGGCAGGCCAGGGCCGCGGCCCGGGCAAGCCTGGACAGCCGCAGGACCCGGACCGCGGTCCCGGCCAGTACCTGTAGGTTCTTTTTGGGATTCTTTACGGCCGCCCGCCAAGGGCGGAAAGACGACGCCGAACTCGGCCAGGGCCTGTGGCGCCGGGCCCACGACAGGTTTCACCGTGGCCTGGACCGGTACCACCAGGTGCTGGAGGGCGTCGAAGACGATCAGCTATATGCCGAGCTGGTTGATATCGCCAACGAGCTGGCAGGACTCCTGGAGCGGGTCCGCGAGATCTGCGTGGAGGCCCAGCGCCGGTCGCCCAGCGACGGCCTGGACATTCCGGGAGCCCTCGCCGGCGTCCACCGGTCGCTGTCCAAAGCCGGAAATTCGCTGGCAACCACAGCCGAGGCGGCCGCCATGCTGCGGCTTGCCGTGGGGCCCGTCCCGGTGGGGGCGGCCTCCGTTCGGAGGCGTGCCGAGTCCGTGTTCGAACAGGTGGCCGACGCCGAACGCCGCCTCGCCGAGGACGCTGCCGGACGGTAGCCCCTGGGTATTCCCGGTTAAGCGTGTGGCTTAGCGGGGCCGTTTCGTTTCGGCCACCGGCGATCTTTTGGCACGATGGCGGAATGACTTCTTCTACCCCCACACTCACTTTTAACGACGGACACACCATTCCCCAGCTCGGATATGGTGTGTGGCAGGTTGAGGACGGCGTCGCGGAGAAGGTGGTCCGCCAGGCATTCGAGGCAGGCTTCCGCCACATCGACACCGCCAAGATCTACGGCAATGAGGCAGGCGTCGGCCGCGCGATTGCGTCCTCCGGCCTTTCCGCCGAGGAAATCTTCATCACCACCAAGCTGTGGAACGCCGACCAGGGCTACGACGCGACCCTCGCGGCCTTCGAGGAATCCCTGGACCGCCTGGGCCTCGAGACCCTGGATCTGTACCTGATCCACTGGATGCAGCCAAAGCAGGACAAGTACGTGGACACCTGGAAGGCCCTGATTGAGCTCCGGAAGCGGGGCCGTGTCCGGTCCATCGGCGTATCGAACTTTACGGTCGAGGGCCTGCAGCGCCTGATCGACGAAACCGGCGTGGTTCCGGCCATCCACCAGATCGAACTGCACCCGTACTTCAGCCAGCGTGAACTGCGCGAGTTCGGTGCGTCCAAGGGCATCATCACCCAGGCCTGGTCCCCGCTGGGACAGGGCGGCGAGCTCCTGGAGGATGCGACCGTCGCCGCCATTGCCGCCAAGCACCAGGCGACGCCCGCCCAGGTGGTCATTGCCTGGCACCTGGCCGTAGGCAACGTAGTCATCCCGAAGTCGGTCACCGAATCCCGCATCCGGGAGAACTTCGCGGCTTTGGACATCGCCCTCGACGCCGGCGATGTCGAAGCCATCAACGGCCTGGACCGGACCGCCAGCGGCGAGGGCAGGATCGGCCCGGATCCCGCCGTCTCCGACTTCGCCTAAGGTCCCTGACAGGCCCGGCGCTCCCTGGCGGAGTGCCGGCCGCCCCGCCCTCCCTGTTAATCCGGGCCGGGCGGGGCTTCCTGCGTTAAGCGGCGATGCGTGCGTGCTCGACGGTGACGGCGTCGATGACGGCCCAGGACTCCTCGCCGGAGCAGGAACGGTCAGCGAAGCGCTCGGCTTCTGCCTGCGTGTCAAAGCTCTCGGCGCGGATCCTGCCGGAATCGGCATCGAAGTACGTGACGTGAAATTCCTGAACCAGTTGGTTTTCCATAAATCCAGTGTGCAACCGGGGTCTGACAATAACGGCGCATCAGCTCCGCGTGTTGCCCAGCCGGAGGACCCGTTCCCGCGCCAGCATGGCTGAGCGCTGCGCTTTGTCTGCCGCGCGGGCGGCCTGTTTGGCCTCCGCGGCAGCCGTTTCCTTCAGCTTCCGGGTGCGTTCCAGCTGCTCCTCGGTTGACTTGAGCGTGGCCCGGAGTTCCCGTGCCTCTTGAGTCAGGCGCGCAAAGTCGGCTTCCGCCGCCGTTAGCTCCTCGAACCGTTCCTGTGCCTGCCGCACTGCCTCATCGGCGGCTTCGGAGGCCGCTTGTTCCGCCGCTTGGGCTTTTTCCAGGGC
>DATCVX010000490.1:0-4562 GCA_036566705.1 Arthrobacter sp.
GACCTGGCGCACGTCCTCTCCAACGACGATGTCTGGGCGCCGGGGTTCGCGGATGGCCTCCTCCGGCCAGCCTCACACGAGGAGATGGTTCGATTCATTAATCAGCGATACAGCGGGCTTCGGATTTTTTCTGTGCACTACACCCGGCTGCCCGGCGGTCCGCTTTTCGTCGGTACCACCGGCATCACGGAGTCACAGCCGCCGACAGAGCGCGTCAAAATCGGCCGGACCCTCGTCAGCCCTGCGTTCTGGGGAATGAGGATCAACCATGAGGTGAAGCTCGCCCTGCTCGACTGGGTTTTTTCCTGCGGTGCAGGGCGTGTCGAATGCGATGTAGATCCAACAAACCACAGGTCCATTTCGTCCCTGAAGCGGTTCGGGTTCACTGTTGAGGGAACCCGCAGACGGTCGTCGCAACGCGTAGACGGGTCGTGGCGGAACGTCGTCGTGCTTTCGTTGCTCAGGGAGGAATGGCCGGTGACGAAACAAGTGGCACTGCTGTCCTTCAGCGCACAACGCACCTCCGAGCGGAGCCTTTGACCCCGCTCACTTAACGGCAATGTGCCGGACAGCTGGAGGCCACGTTGATCGGACATAGTGGCGCCGTGAAACAGCGATGGCGAAGCCACGGCCACCTGGGCGGGCGGCAGGGCACTTCTCTCCGGTGCAGGGCTCACCGTGAGGCAGGAAATCGAAGCTTGGCATGATGGCCAGCCGGCCCACCGTGGGAGAGCGACCATGCGGACCGGCACGCGGCACGTTAGGGCAGCGAAGTCACTTTGTGACGGATGCTACCGGTCGAGGTCCAGGTCTGGCCGTTAATGCCACGCCCCGTCACCGCTGCCAGGCGCTCCGGGTGCATCAGGTCGATAATGGCCTTCGCCGCCACCAACTATCTGTGGGTGGGCGAGGCGGAGTTTGGCCGCCCGTTCAACAAGGACGGGGACATAGTCCCGGATGGGACCGTCGTCGAGCAGTTCGTGTTCTTCGGCAACGACATCTTCAATGATGGAACGTTCTCTGTCGGGGAAGCGGGCAGCAAGGCGGTCGATGACTGCCATGAGGGCCCGGACTTCGGGTTCATTTGTCATTCCCAAAGTGTCGACCCGACAGCTCAGGCAGTCAACAGGCACCGGGTGCCTATCCTCCTGAGCCAGACTCAGCGGCCGCCTCGCGGGTGGCTGCAGGTCAGATGACCGTGTTCATCCCCGAATAGGCTGCAGCCCCCCGCTAAAGAGCGGGGTGCAGCAGCGTTCAGTAGGTTATCGTGCGGCTGTGGTGGACGCGGTGGCCGGGCGTGACCAAGGTCCGGTGATGGCCAGGGTGAAACCGGGGGACTGGATGTTGGCGAAGAGCCATTTACCGTCCTTGCTGAACGCCGGCCCGCAGAATTCCGAGTCGTTGAATTCGTTGCGGGCCAGGGGGCAGGACATGCCCTGGTCGGTGACGCCGACGAGGTGGGAGACGCCGTCGCCGTCCTCAGCCAGGATGAGGCCTCCCTGGAGTGCAACCGTAATGTTGTCGGGGCCGTCGAAGGCTCCGTCCTGGTCCGTTGTGGGGTTAACTCCGAAGATTGTGGTCAGCGTGATGCTCTCGGTGGCGGGATCGTAGTGCCATACCTGGCCGTCGTGTTCGTTGACTGAACCATCGGAGGTCCGGGCGAAGCTGGACACGAAGTAAGCGCCGCCGTCGCCCCACCACTGACCCTCAAGCTTGCGGGACCGGGTGATCTCATCATTCGTGAACTGCTTGCGCACCGATGTCGTTCGGGCGTCACGATCCGGGACGTCCACCCACTCGACCTTGTATCGGGTTCCGACGTTGGTAGCCTCGGAGAGGTCTTTGACGTGGGTGGAGCCGAGGAAGCATTTCATTGCCTGAAGCCGGCCCGCGACATCCCCGCCGGAGGACTGGGCGAGGGCGTGCAGGGTGCCTTTGCCGGGGGCAAATCCTGATGGCGGAGTCCAGCGCAGGTAGAGGCCGTTGGGGTTGCCGGCATCTTCCGTGAGGTAGATCTGCGTTGTCGCGGGGTCGATGGCCACGGCCTCGTGTGAGTAGCGGCCCAGGAACTTCAGCGGTATGGCGGCGAAACCCATGTTGGCCTCCCGGCTCGCAGGGTCGACCTCAAAGACATATCCATGGTCCTTGGTATTGGTTCCGGAACCTGCGCGGGCCTCGGTCTCCTCGCACGTGAGCCAGGTGCCCCACGGCGAAATGCCGCCGGCGCAGTTGTTGTTTGTCCCGGCCACCGACGTATACTGCCCCACGGGGTTGCCGTCGGCGTCCACGAGGATGGTGGATGTGCCGCCTTTGGCTCCCGGGTCATAGGTAATGCCCTCGACGACGGGAACCGGGTACGATTCGGAGCCGCTGTTTTCGTGATTGCACACCAGGACTGATCCGTTGTCAGGGCCGTCGAACACGCCAATGCCGTCGGGGCCCGAGGGGTGCAGCCCCTCAGCGGTGGCGGTTTGGCCGGAGCGGGCGAGCAGCTTGTAGGAGAAGCCCTCAGGCAACACGCGAATGACGCGAACACAGCAGGTATTGGCGATGACACAGGCGGTGCTGGCCGAGTGTTACGCGCCCGGGGTGTCCGTAACGGCGCGAACGGGGCAGTGCAGCACCCGCATCTGGTCCAGGTCAAGGAGCTGGCGCGTGCCTGAGCGGGCGTCCAGGATCCAGATGAGGTCCAGTTCGGGGATGACGGCCAAGACCCTGCCCCGGTAGAGGACTTGTTCGTCCCGCATGGCTTCGACGTAATCGCCTGGGGACAGCTCGGAGCAGCTGTGCACGACGGCGGGTCCTCGGGTCATGAGGCGAGGTCCTTTCATGGATGGACCGTGGTCCTCATCATTGTGGTCCCCTTCGGTTGCCCAAAAGTTGCGGGGTGATGACTTTTCGGTTGCTTCCCGGCGGGAAGATTCCGCCATGGACGTGAAAGCTCAGCAGCTCAGCCCGGAACTTCACTTCGTCGATGAAGCCGGACACCGCAGGCCCAGCGGCAGGCCGCCGGTCCAGGCCATGCGGCGCCCACGGATCTGGCGGACGCGGAGGCGGTAGGTCCTCTTGCCGCCAGTACGCAGCCGGATGCGTATCCTGGCACGGTTGCGTTTTCGCCTTTGATGTCGGAGATCCCGAAGTCCCACACCGGGTAGTTTCCGGCATCTGTGATGACGTCCCAGACGATGCCCGCCGAGGCGTGTATGAGGGTCTCCGCGGCGATGATCTCACTGACTGTCGTCGGGGATCGCCTGTGGGCGGCGCAGCGCTCCTTCCCATACGAGTTTCACGGCTGCATGGACGCGGGACCGGGTTTCCAGTTCGTTGGAGTCGGCACGGACCACGAACTGGTAGTAGTAGAGCCCGTTGATCAGATCGATCATGGCCTCGATATCCAGGGACGGGTCCAGTTCACCCGCTTCGATTCCGCGGCGCAGCTCGTCAGCGATCGGGGCCCGCCGCCTGGACACGTGCCGTTCCCAGGAAAGCGCCCGGAGCTGCTCATTCTCCAAGCCGAGCGCTACGCGCTTTTTGACCAGTTTGGCCACCCGGCTGTCCACGGCAACCGCGGCCTGTTCGTAGCTGGACAGGATGGTTTCCAGGCTGGTGCCGCGGCGGGTCAGCTCAATGCCGGACCGGACGCTGTCCAGGGCTGCGGCCAGCAGTTCTTCGCGGCCGGCCCACCGCCGGTAGACGGCGGCGCGGCTGACGCTGGACCGTTCGGTGATGGCCGCGATGGTCACGTCGCGGGTGTCGCGTTCCAGGAGCAGGTCCACGGTGGCGGCGAGGACGGCGGCCTCCAGCGTTGCATCGCGCGGCCGGCCCACCGCCCGGCCGGAGGCCGTGGCAACCATCACTCCGGTTTCAGCCATTAACAGTGACCAGCCGGTTCCGGAGCTGGTCAATGATCGCATCGCTGAGCCCGGCCCGCCGCACGGGTTCGATGACGCTGCCGTGGCGTTCGATAAGGACCTGCTGCATCGCATCCATTGACGCCGCGTGCGCGCCCATCATGGCGCCCCGCGCCGGGGTCTGCAACCCAGCGGAAACCTCAGGCATCAGGCCGCCCATGATGGCCCGGAGCCTGGGGAACAGCCGGGGAAGGCGGGTGGCGGTCACGGCATAGTCAGCGGAGATGGTCTCCTTTGATGCGCCCAACAGGGAAAGCACGACGGCGGCGAACACCCCTGTGCGGTCCTTCCCGGCCGCGCAGTGGAACACTGTGGCGCCCTCGCTCATCGCGACCAGCGTGACTCCGAGCGCGAGCTGCCGGGACTGGGTTTCGAGGAGGTTCGCGTACCAGGTGCCCACCAGTTCCGGGGTGGCCGAGGCGGACATAAGTTCGCGGCTGATGTCTTCGGGCATGGACACCGAGGCCGTCAGGGCGAGGTGGTGGTAATTGACGCCGGGCGCAGTCAGGGGACCGCGTCCGGTCAGCAGTGCTTCCTCCGGTGAGCGGAGGTCGATGACGTTGCGGACGCCGTCGTCGAGCATTTGCCGGGCGAAGGCGGCAGGCATGACGGAGACGTCGTCGCTGCGCAGCAGCACTCCGGTGCGCGTGC
>DATCVX010000491.1:0-2518 GCA_036566705.1 Arthrobacter sp.
GGTCAGTTCTCTTGGGCATTACTTCTTGTCCTCAGTCTTGGAGTCGGTGGTGTTCTTCGCGCCGTCTGCGGCTGATTTGGTGTCCGCCATCAGGTCGATGAAACGGTCGAACAGGTAGGCGGCGTCGTGCGGGCCTGCCGCCGCTTCGGGGTGGTACTGGACCGAGAACGCGGGGATGTCCAGGCACGCGAGGCCCTCCACGACGTCGTCGTTCAGGCTGATGTGGCTGACCTCAACGCGGCCGTAGCGTTCCTCAGGGGCCTGGGTGGCGCCGTCAAGCGGTGCATCCACGGCGAAACCGTGGTTCTGCGACGTGATCTCCACCTTGCCCGTGCGGCGGTCCATCACGGGCTGGTTGATGCCGCGGTGGCCGTAGCGGAGCTTGTAGGTCCCGAAGCCCAGGGCGCGGCCCAGGATCTGGTTGCCGAAGCAGATGCCGAAGTACGGCAGCTTCTCGTCCAGGACGGAGCGCAGCAGCTTGACCTGGGCGTCGGCGGTGGCGGGGTCGCCGGGGCCGTTGGACATAAAGAAGCCGTCCGGGCTGACGGCCTTGACGTCCTCAAGGGTGGAGGTTGCCGGCAGGACATGGACCCGGACGCCGCGCTCTGCGAAGCGGACGGGGGTCATGGCCTTGATGCCGAGGTCGATGGCGGCAATGCTGAAGCGCGGCTCGCCGTCCCAGCCGTGGTCCTTCGGTTCCACCACGTAGGCCGTATCGACGCTGACTTCCTCAGCCAGCCGTGCGCCTTCCATCGGGGCGCTGGCCAGGACCGTGTCCAGGAGTTCCTTGTCCGTGGCCTGCGCGGCGTCGCCGGAGAAGATGCCTGCGCGCATGGTCTTGTGTTCGCGCAGGTGCCGGGTGATGGCGCGGGTGTCCACGCCCTGGATGCCCACGATGCCCTGTTCGACGAGTTCCTCGTCCAGGCTGCGTTCGGAGCGCCAGTTTGAGGGGCGGCGGGCGGCGTCGCGGACGATGTAGCCCGCCACCCAGATGCGGCGGGACTCAGCGTCTTCGCTGTTGACGCCCGTGTTGCCGATGTGCGGTGCCGTCTGCACCACCAGCTGGCGGGCGTAGGAGGGATCCGTGATGGTTTCCTGGTAGCCGGTCATGCCGGTGGCGAAGACTGCTTCGCCAAGGGCGGTGCCGGTGGCGCCGTAGCTGGTGCCACGGAAGATCCGGCCGTCTTCCAGAACGAGCGCTGCCGGCGAGGTAGGGGTGGAAATCGCTGCTGTAGTGGCATCCACTGCGTCTGCTGTCACTTCTGTTTCTGTCACTGTTTTACTTTCCACTCTGGGGATCAGCCTGGGGGGCCGCGGAGATCAATTGCTGAAGGGATTCGAAGAGGGTGGTTTTGTCCGCCGCGCGGCGGGTACGGAAGCCGGTGTCCAGCTCGTGGGTGCCGAGCTTCCAGCGGAGCACCAGGAGGCCGTCCTTTTCAACAAACTTGCCGGCCATTCCGCTGTCCTGCCGCACGGCGGTGAGGTCTGCCGCAGGAATGTAGACCGCCGGAGCCCCGGACCGGTCAAAAAGGACACCGTGCGGGTACACGGCGAGGGTCGCGTTGGTGCGGATGCCGAGCCCGTGCACGGCGATCCGGTCCAGCCAGTCCCCCGCGGTGGTTGATGCGACGTACTGGCCTTCGGCCGTGTTGAGCGCAGCCCCGGGTGCCTCGGGCACCGCCGGCAGCTGTTCGACGTCGGCCTGCCGCTTGAGGCGGTTCCGCCAGCCTGCCCGGATCATGAGGAGGACGACGGCGATGATCACCACGGTGATCAGGCCGGTGAGGAGCTTGGTGTCCATTAGGAGACGCCCGCCGATTCGCGGTACGGCGTGTTGAGCTTGCCGTCCAGCACCGTGGGGTGGCCCTTGTAGAAGGTGGCCACCACCTTGCCCGGCAGCTCCAGGCCGGCGAACGGGGAGTTGCGGCCCATGGTTGCCATCTTGGAGGGGTCAACGGTCCAGCGGGCGGCCGGGTCCACCAGGATGATGTTGGCAGGCTCGCCGGCTTCGAGGGGACGGCCCTGGTCGGACAGCCGGCCAATCTGTGCCGCCGCGGTGGAGGTCACGCGGGCGAAGTCGGCCCAGGTCATGAGGCCGGTTTCGATCATGGTCTGCTGGACCACTGATAATGCAGTTTCCAGTCCGGTCATGCCCATCGCTGCCTGCGCCCACTCGCATTCCTTGTGCTCGCTGGGGTGCGGCGCGTGGTCGGTGCCTACGACGTCGATGGTGCCGTCGGCCAGGCCTGCGCGCAGCGCCTGAACGTCGGCGTCCGTCCGCAGCGGCGGGTTGACCTTGTAGACGGGGTTGTAGCTGCGGACCAGGTTGTCGGTGAGCAGGAGGTGGTGCGGGGTGACCTCGGCGGTGACGTTAATTCCGCGTTCCTTGGCCCAGCGGATGATCTCCACGGAGCCGGCGGTGGAGACGTGGCAGACGTGCAGGCGTGAGTTCACGTGCTGCGCCAGCAGGACGTCCCGGGCAATGATGCTTTCCTCGGCCACGGCGGGCCAGCCGGTG
>DATCVX010000492.1:0-4094 GCA_036566705.1 Arthrobacter sp.
GCCTTCGCCACCGCCATCTACCGCCGCAAGATCAGCTGAGGCCGGGAGCTGCCCGCGGCAGGGCACTCCGCGGATCGTCTTCGCCCGCTTCCCCGCGCAGGGAAGCGGGCGAAGCCAGTTAACGGCCTGGCGGGTTCAGCGCCGCAGCAGGTAGTTGGCCACGCCTTCGGGGTTTGCCAGGGCCAGGAGATGGCCGCCGGCTATGACGTCAGGGTCTAGCCCGAGGCGTTCGCGGGCGATCCGGCGCTGGAAATCCAGGGGAAAGAACCGGTCCGACTCGCCGGCGAGGACACAGGTCGGGATGTCGGGCCACTCCGCGAAGCCGCACACCGATGCAAACACCGCGCTTGCTTCCGCCCGCTGATGCGGTTCCCCCTCGGCTGCGATGCCCGGCGGAACGTCGTGCAGGAAGTAAGTGCCGTCGTCGAACTCCGGGCTGTAGCCGTTGGCCGCCGCTGCGGCTTGCCGCACGGTATCCCAGCCGGTGTTGTCCCACCATGCGCCGGGCGTCTCGCCCGGTGCCGGGATCATCGCATTCACCAGGACCAGCTCCCGCACGGAAGCCCGTCCGCACACGAGCGGGGCGGTGAAGCCGCCCAGCGACTGCGCAACGAGCACGACGCCGGACCGGTCACCGATTGCGTCGAGAACCAGGCGTGTGTACTCGGGCAGGCCGGCGCCGTCGTCGTCACCGGGCAGGTCGACGGCGACGGCCTCATGGCCGGCCTCCTGCAGCAGGGGGACGACGCGGCTCCAGTACCAGGCTGTTCCGCCCGCGCCGGGAATCAGAATGAACGCTGTCATGTGGCCTCACAGGCCATGGTGCGCCAGTGCTTCCGTGAGCTGATCCACCGTGGGAACGCCGGCCACGCCGTCCGGCGTGGGGTAGACCCGGCAGGCCAGATCCCTGACGGGTGCCCTGGCGGGGAAGAGGTCGGCCCCGTCTGCCGTGATCGTCGGCGAGCCGGCAAATCCCGTACCGCCCGTATCTGCCGGCGTTTTGACCTCCCGCAAAGTGACCGGAACGTCGTGGCGCCCCAGGGCGGCCAAGGCCGCTTCCACCCGCTCGAGCGCTTCGGCTGTGTTCGGGCAGTCATCGATATGGAGGAGCTCTATGCGCACGGTGGCCTTGTCCTTGTCCGGTTCAGCACCGGATCCGCAGCCATCGCAGCAGTCATCGGCTTCCGCCTCGTCCGCTGCGGTGTCCTTCTTCGGGACGGCACAGCAGACGTCGCCCTTCCAGGCATTGAGGCCCTCGCGGGCGGCGATCCCGGCGATGACCAGCGCTGCGCAGGCATCGGCCCACCACCATCCCAGTGCGCTGTTGAGCACCAGGCCCACCAGCAGTACTGCGGAAAGGTAGGTGCACAGGAGGGTCTGTTTTGAATCGGCCACGGCCGTGCGGGAGCCCAGTTCACGGCCTGCGCGGCGTTGAAGCCAGGACAGGACGGGCATGATGGCCAGGCTCAAGGCGGCGATCACGATGCCGGGAGTGGAATGCTGTGCCTCGCCTCCTCCGGCCAGCGACCTAAGCGAGTCCACGGAGACGAACAGGGCAAGGGCGAAGAAAGAGATTGCGATGATCCGGAGGGTGAGGCGCTCGCGCCGCTCCGGGTCCTTCGCGGAAAACTGCCAGGACAGGGCAACAGCCGAAGCGACCTCGATCACCGAATCAAGTCCGAATCCGATGAGGGCCGAAGAGCTGGCCAGGCTGCCCGCCCAGAGTGCGGCGACGGCCTCAACGATGTTGTAGGTGATCGTCGCTGCCGCGAACAGGCGGATGCGGCGGCTCAGTATTGCACGGCGGGCCGCCGTAGGAGCATGTTGAATGGTGGAGGTCACGGCAGGCACGTCCCGTCCGGGGCACAGCAGGCGGGATCCACGGCCAGCACTACCCCCAGCAGATCCCTGATCGCGTGGCCCAAGCGGGCATCGGCGAGCTCATACCGGGTGCGCCGGCCGTCCGGAACGGCCACCACCAGCCCGCAGCCCCGCAGGCATGCCAGGTGATTGGACATGCTCTGCCGCGATACGTCCAGTGATCCGGCCAGGTCCGACGGGTACCGGGGCGCTTCCTCCAGTGCCAGCAGAATCCGCGCCCGGGTGGGGTCGGAGACCGCGTAGCCGAACCGTGCAAGGACTGGGGCATGCATGAGGGTTTCCACCCTTCCAAAGTACATCTGAGCCTGTATTCACGCAATGATGTACTGCCAGCCGGGCGTTCAGGCTGCGTTGCGCGGTGCGAACATGATCACGGCCACCCCGAGCAGGCAAATCATCGAGCCTGTGACGTCCCACCGGTCGGGCCGGAACCCGTCGAAGATCATGCCCCAGGCCAGGGACCCGGCCACGAACACGCCGCCGTAGGCGGCGAGGATCCGGCCAAAGTGGGCGTCCGGTTGCAGGGTGGCGGCGAAGCCGTAGATTCCCAGCGCGATGACTCCCAGTCCGGCCCACCACCACTCCTTGCCCTCGCGGACCGACTGCCACACGAGCCAGGCCCCGCCAATCTCAGCCACTGCGGCCAGGGCGAACAACAGAACCGATTTTGCGATAGTCACGGATCCATCATGGCAGTGCCTGAGTGTGCCTGGTTCTGTCCCCGTGCTTACGAGGCGTGGCTCTCCGAATCCCTGCGGCCCACCGAGTCCACCACTGTGGACGCCACGTCGCGCAGTTTCCGGTTGCGGCTGTTGGACGCCCGGGTGAGGATGCTGATTGCCTCATCCTGGCTGCTGCCGTTCTGCGCCATCACCACGCCCACCGCCATATCGATGATGGTCCGCGACTGCATGGCTGCCACCAGGTCGTCGTGCACCCCTTTGAGGCGGGCCATGCTCAGGGCCAGCTGCATGGACCGGGACGCGTTGGCCACGAAGTTCTCGGCGGTACGGACATCCACGTCCGAGAACCCGTTGGGACGCCTGGAATAGAGGTTGGTGACGCCCTGCGCCTCGCCGCCCAGGTCCAGGGGGACGGCCAGGATGGACCGGACCCCGTTATCCAGGGCGGCCTCGGTGTAGCGGTGCCAGCGGTCTTCGGCCAGGAGGTCGGGGACCAGCGTGGTGGTCTTCTCGCGCAGGGCGGTCAGGCACGGCCCCTCGCCGAAGCCGTTCTGAAGCTCATCCAGGGATGCCGCCCGCGCATCACTGCAGGCTGCCGCAGCGGGCCTTTTCTCCCGCACAACAGTCACCCCGCACTCAATGAGGTTGTCCTGGGTGGAGAGGCAGGACGCCGTCATGATGGCCAGTTCGGTGAGGAACGACGTGATTTCCGGGCTGTCCAGGACAAGCTCCAAAAGTCTGTGTTCGTCGTCGCCCGCCGGCCCATCGTGGGCTGTTCCGCGCTCGCCGGTGGTTGCCCCCAGCTGGTTGTGGTTCAAATGCAACGCCTCCTTCGCCGAAACCAAGTCCCCTTCCGACGTTACCCCCGCCAGCGGGTGGCGGCTCTCCCTAATTCAGGCGGACATCGGCTCTGCGTTAGGGGTTCGGTTGGGCGCTCCCGCTGGGTAGTTGCGGGGTGGGCTGCCGTCTCCTGCCGTGTCTTCGCGCCTGATGATCTCCAGCGCTTCCGGGTCCAGCAGCCTGCGGGTGCCGGTCCGTGCGTCCAGGATCCAGAACAGATCCAGTTTGGGTACGACGTCGGTCACCCGGCCCTGGTGGAAAAGCTTGCCGTTGTGCCACGCCTCGATGTAGTCGCCGGCCTGCAGCCGGTCGGTGCTGACCCGTTCGGTCTGGACCGGTCCGGTATGGATCCGGCCTGTGCTGATTCTCTGAGTTCCCATGTGAGCCGCCTCCAACTCGTTGTATCCCCGTAGGGCCAAGCATGCCGTGGCGAGGTTGCCGGGGTGTTTCGCCCGGATGATTTCTCTGTGTCCGCTCCCAAGCCGTCCGGGCACCCTGCGACGCGCGGGCGGCGGTAACGCCGTAGTAACGGCCAGGGTGAGCCAATGAATGGAGGAATGAGCACAGGATCCAGGTGAACGCCGGTGACTTCGCGCAAAGTCGTGGGACGAAGGCAAACCTCGAAGCTCAGCAGCGGATTCCGCACTTCTGCAACGGGGCGGCCTTATTCGTCGCGAAAGTCTGATCCAA
>DATCVX010000493.1:0-2033 GCA_036566705.1 Arthrobacter sp.
CGGCCACCACCACCATGTCGCAGGCGATGTCGTCCCGGTCGCGGAGGCTGACGCCGGTGACCCGGTCGGTGCCGAGGACGGCGGTGGTGCGGCTGGACGTATGCACCCCAATGCCGAGGGCCTCCACGCTCCTGCGCAGCACCGCACCGCCGTCGGGCCCCATCTGCGCGTTCATGAGGTGACCGCCCGAGTGGACCACCTCCACCTCGATCCCGTGGCTTTTCAGGCCGTAGGCCGCCTCCAGGCCCAGCAGGCCGCCGCCGATCACCACGGCGCGGCGATGGTGCTCCTGCTGGGCGTGCTGGACCATTTTGCGCGTGTCATCGATGGTGCGGAAGCCGAACACGCCGTGCTTCACGGACCCGCCCGGCGTGTAGAGCCCGTCCATCGGCGGCATGTGCGAGCGGCTCCCGGTTGCGATGATGAGGGTGTCGTACGGCGTCACCCTGCCGTCGTTGGAAAAGACGTGCTTGGTGAACTTGTCGATCCGGTCAACGCGGACCCCGGCATGCAGGGTGATGCTGTTCTCGCGGTACCAGGAGAGCGCGTTCAGGAAGATGTCGGCATCGCTTTCCTCGCCGGAGAGGACGTGGCTGAGCATGATCCGGTTGTAGTTGCCGTAGGGCTCGTCGCCGAACATGGTGATGATGAACTGGTCCGCGCCGCCCCGGGCGAGGATCTCCTCCACCGCCCGGGCGCCCGCCATCCCGTTGCCGACCACCACCAGCCGGCGAGGCGGCGCGGCGCCCGCGTGCCTGCCCTGCGGCCGGTCCAGAACGCTGGTCATCAGTGCTCCACCATGCCCAAATCCACCACCACGGACCCCCCAACACCATCCGCGGCGGCGAGATAGAGCTCCACCACCGAGCCGCCTTCGATGTCCTCCACCACCCGCAGCGGCACATGGACATCGCTCTTGGCGCCGATGGGGAAATAGCGCATGGGCACGCCGTTCCGCATCAGGACCACCGTGATCAGTTCGCTGCTGGAATTGCCGCCCCGGAAATACAGGCACTGGTTGATCACGCCGTCCGGGACATAGTGCGAGAGTTCGCTGTGGATCGGGACGGGTTTCTCCAGCCCGGTGCCCTCAAACGGGAAGATGCCCTGCAGGAAAAGGTTCTTGGCGATCACGGACAGATCCTTTCGGCCGGCGGGAAGACTTGTATGGGCCTATCTTCCGCCGCCGATGTTTCCGCCTGCCGGTCCCTGCGTAACTTTCCTTTAACGCAAACCTCACCGTTCCCGGGCCAAGCCTCCACGGGTGGGCCGGCACCACCTCCTCAGGCCGGCGCGAGCACGCCCTTGTCCATGGAATACCGGACCCAGTGCCCGACGGCGGACTGGCCGGGCTGGGTGCCCTGGGTACCGGCTGCCTGGCCTCGTCCGGCCTCACGGCTTCGTCGCGCGCACCCGGCGAACCATTCCCGGAGGGCGCGGTCGTGGCTGACCATCACCAGGGTCCCGGCGAACTCCGCGAGCGCCGCCTCCAGCTGTTCCACGAGGACCGGCGCCAGGTGGTTGGTGGGCTCATCCACAATGAGCGTGCCGTAGCCGCCCAGCAGCAGCCGGGCCAGGGCGAGCCGGCGCTGCTGGCCCGCGGAGAGGCTGCCCACCGGGACGTGGAACTCGCTGGTGCGGAACAGCCCCAGGCGAAGGAGCGCCTCGGCATGCTCATCGATGTTTCCGCCGAGGCCTGCTGCGAAAGCGGGCAGCAGCCGGAGTGCGGGCCGCTGCGGAAGTTCCAGTTCCTGCTGCAGGTAGCCGATCCGTCCGGGCCGTTTGACGGAGCCGCCGGCGGGTTCCAGGGTTCCGGCGAGGACGGACAACAGGGTGGACTTGCCCGCGCCGTTGGGCCCGGTGATCAGGATCTTCTCGCCGGCGCCGGCCTGGAAGTCGGTGGTTCCCAGCCGGCCGGGCACGCTCACGCCGCGGGCGGCCAGTACAGAGGCGCCATCCTGCGACCCGTCGGCCAAAGCCCCCTCACCCAGGTCCTCTGAAGCCCCGGAAGGCGCAGTGGGGTCCACTGCCAG
>DATCVX010000494.1:0-3598 GCA_036566705.1 Arthrobacter sp.
GGGCGGACCTTGCGGCGACGGCTGAGGCCGCACGTTCCACGGCCCGGGCCTCGGATTCCAGGGCCGGCGGGAGCCGGCACTCCGCCGAAGGGCTTCGGATGCTCAAGGAAGCCGAAATGCTGCTCCAGGCGTTCCGCGACGATCTGCGCATCGAGCTGCGCCTGCAGGCGGCCAGGCAGCCGCTCAGCCCCGTGGCGCTCGAAACCGTCAAGACGGTGCTGGACCAGGCGCGCATCTCCATCCGGAACTCACTCCACAGTTAAACCCTGCACAGTTGAACCCGGCACACTTGAACCGCAGGTCACAGGCCCGTTACCGGTTCGCGGCCCTGCCCATCATGTGGGAGACTTGAGGGCAGCTCTTTTGAGTACAACATTAAGGAGGCCAGCTATGAGCAAGCGTGCACGTAAACGTCGTGACCGTAAGCGTGGCGGCGCGAACCACGGCAAGCGCCCCAACGCCTAAGCAAAAGCTTGGTATGACGGTTCAAACGAAGAACCCCGGAAGTCACATGGCTTCCGGGGTTCTTCGTCTTTTACGGCGTATTGCCTGCAGCCGGCCTTCAGGCCTCGACCGGGCGGATCGAGTGGATCCGGTCCAGGATGGCGTTTTTCAGGTTCTCCGGAGCGGCTTCCGTGCAGGAGCGCTTGACCATGTTGCGGATAACACATTCAAGGTCGTACTGCTGGGTACACTCCGGGCAGTCATCAAGGTGGTGCTTGATGTCCGTGATGTCCTCACGGGTCAGTGCCCCATCAAGATATTCGTAGATGCGTTGCATCCGGGCGTCGTCGCAGTCGCCCAATCCCTGGCAGTCGCTCATTTCCTGTTCTCCTGTTGTGTGCTTCCGGCCGCGTCCTGAGGATCAACGGCGGTTTTGAATCCCCGCTCGGCGGCATACTCCGCCAGCATGTCCCGCAACATTTTCCGGCCGCGGTGGAGCCGGGACATCACGGTGCCAATGGGCGTGTTCATGATGTCTGAAATTTCCTTGTACGCGAAGCCTTCCACGTCGGCGAAATACACCGCCAGCCTGAACTCTTCGGGAATGGCCTGCAATGCCCGCTTAACGTCAGTGTCCGGCAGATGGTCCAGTGCCTCTGCTTCGGCTGACCTCAGCCCGCTGGATGTGTGGGACTCCGCCCTGGCCAGCTGCCAGTCCTCGATGGTGTCCGAATTCGACTGCAACGGCTCGCGCTGGCGCTTGCGGTACAGGTTGATGTAGGTGTTGGTCAGGATGCGGTACAGCCACGCTTTGAGGTTGGTGCCGGGCTTGTACTGGTGGAACGCAGAAAACGCCTTGGTGTAGGCCTCCTGGACGAGGTCCTCGGCATCAGCCGGGTTCCGCGCCATCCGCATGGCCGCCGAGTACAGCTGGTCCACATACTGCATGGCATCGCGCTCGAAGCGGATCCGGCGTTCTTCAGTGCTTTCCGTGGCAACGTCCACAGCCTGCTCAGCCTGCGGCGCGCCTGGCTCCACCGCGTCCGATTGCACGTTGGTGGTCTTGGCTTCGCTTCCGGAGGCCTCATACATGGCCTCGAGGGCCGGATCCAGGGTGCTCATTGCCCTCAAGTCTACTGTCAGGCCCTGCGCACGCGCGGACCCGTACTCCGGGGCACCGGATTCCAACGCGTCCATCGCCACGGGGCCTGCCACATCCATACCGTCCTTCACCAACCCCAAAGGCCAACTCCGTTCCCTGTCCTGTTCAGCGCGTCCGGACCTGCTGCCCGCCGCCGAGGGGGCGCGCCGTGCGCCGCATTTGTCCGGCACTGCCGGACCCGCAATCCATAACCTCTGGCGGCAGGCAAATATTCCCCAAAAGTGCAAGACTAGAACCGACTCCGCCGCATTCGACGCGGTTCGTCCACCCAGGAGGAAATCCATGTCCTTTGTCCGTACTCTCGCCCGGCCTATGCTGGCATCCAGCTTCGTACTCGCCGGACTGGACAAGCTCAGGAACGCCGACGACACTGCCCAGCAGCTGTCGCCGCTCCTGCGCAAAGCCACAGCTTCGCTGCCTTTCCGTACCGAGGAGAAGACATTGGCGCGGGTCATCGGCGGAGTGCAGGTGGGCGCCGGCGTGCTGTTCGGCCTCGGAAAGTTCGCGCGCCTGTCGGCAACGCTGCTCACTGTCATCTCGGCCCTTAATACTTTTGTGGAATGGCGCAGCGCGGACATCAGCACCAAGGACGCCCGCCTGGCACGGCGCAACCAGCTCCTGAAAAACCTCTCCCTGAGCGGCGGGGCCCTGCTGGCCTCGGTGGATACGGCCGGAAAGCCCGGCCTGGCCTGGCGCGCAGAACACCTCGCGGCCGACGCCAGGAAGGGTGCTTCCCACCTCGCCGCGGACGCCCGCAAGACGACCGGCAAGAAACTACACAAAGCCGACAAGGCCGTGCGGCGTGCAGTGGACCAGGCAACGGGGGCATAAGGACGCATGACCGGATCCACCACCGCCGTTTCGCAGCCCGACGCCGTCGAAGCAGTCCCGAACTGGCCCGCCCCGTTCGCCGCCAGGCCCATCAACGCCACAGTCACCGTGCCCGGCTCGAAGTCCCTGACCAACCGGTTCCTGGTGCTGGCGGCACTGGCCGACGGCCCGTCCAGGCTCCGCGCCCCGCTGCACTCGAGGGACTCGGCCCTGATGATCGAGGCCCTGCGGCAGCTGGGCGCTTCCATCACGGAAGTCCCCGGCGACGGCGCCTTCGGCCCGGACCTCGAGGTCATTCCGCTCAGCCAGGACGCGCCGTCGTCGCGGACCCGGATTGACTGTGGCCTCGCCGGTACCGTGATGCGCTTTGTTCCCCCGCTCGCTGCGCTGCGGAACGGCGTCAGCACGTTCGACGGCGACCCGCACGCGAGGAAGCGTCCGATGGGGACGATCATCGAGGCGCTGAAGGCGCTTGGCGTGGACGTAGCGGCGGAGGACGGCGGCACGCCGTCTTCGCTGCCGTTTGAGGTTGCCGGTACCGGGGAAGTCCGGGGCGGCCACCTGGTGATCGATGCCAGCGCCTCGTCGCAGTTCGTCTCAGCGCTGCTGCTGGTGGGCGCACGGTTCACAGAGGGACTACACCTGGAGCACGTGGGAAAGCCGGTGCCCAGCCTGGACCACATCAACATGACGGTGGCCGTCCTCCGCGGAGTGGGCGTATCGGTGGACGATTCCGTTCCCAACCACTGGGTTGTGGCGCCGGGGACCATCCGGGCGTTCGACCAGCGCATTGAACAGGACCTCTCCAACGCGGGACCGTTCCTCGCTGCCGCATTGGCCTCCGGCGGCACCGTCCGGATCCCTGACTGGCCGGCACACACAACCCAGGTGGGCGACCTCTGGCGCAGCATCCTGACGGACATGGGCGCCACCGTCAGCCTGTCCGACGGCGTCCTGACGGTCACCGGAGGTGCGGAGATCAAAGGTGCCGACTTTGCTGAAACCAGCGAACTCGCCCCCACCGTCGCGGCCCTCTGCGCCCTCGCCAGCGGCCCTTCCCGGCTCAGCGGCATCGCCCACCTTCGCGGCCACGAGACGGACCGGCTCGCCGCCCTGGTCACCGAGATCAACAGGCTCGGCGGCGACGCCGAGGAAACCAGC
>DATCVX010000495.1:0-4219 GCA_036566705.1 Arthrobacter sp.
CTACGACCCCGCCTACGGCTACGAAATGGGCCACATCATCCGCGACGGAATCGAGCGGATGTACGGACCCGACTCGGCCGACCGGAACCTGATGTACTACATCACCGTCTACAACGAGCCGATCACCCAGCCCGCCGAACCTGACGAGCTTGATGTTGAAGGCGTCCTCAAGGGTATCTACCTGCTGGCTCCGGCCAAGATCGACGGTCCCCGGACCCAGGTCCTGGCGTCCGGCGTCTCGGTGCCGTGGGCGCTGGAGGCCCAGCGGCTCCTGGCCGATGACTGGGGCGTCTCCGCGGACGTCTGGTCCGTCACGTCCTGGAATGAACTGCGCCGCGACGGCATGGCCGCCGAGGAAGAAGCATTCCTGAACCCGGGCCAGCCCGCACGTGTTCCGTTTGTCACCCAGCAGCTCGCTGGTGCCACCGGACCGATCGTGGCGGTCTCGGACTACATGAAGGCCGTCCCGGACCAGATCCGCCAGTTCCTGCCCAACGAGTTTGCATCGCTCGGAGCGGACGGCTTCGGCTTCTCCGACACCCGCGCAGCAGCGCGCCGCTTCTTCAAGAACGACATCCACTCCATCGTGGTCCGTTCCCTGGAGATGCTGGCCCGCCGCGGCGAAGTGGACGCCCAGGCCCCGGCGAAGGCAATTGAGAAGTACCGCCTGCACAACGTCAATGCCGGCTCCACCGGCAACGCCGGCGGGGATTCCTGATCCACCCCGCTGACTGTTAGCAGCAGTTGTCCGACGACGGCGGCCCTCACCTATTGGTGGGGGCCGCCGTCGTTGTTCCTGGCTGGCCGTTGCGGCCGACGGGGAGCACTGTGACCCACAACCCCGGCCGTTGTAGCCTTCGCACAAATGGAGCTTGCGGGGCAGGCACCGTATGCTCAAAGGATGCCAGAGCCAAGTTCCCCGCCCGTGAAGCGCAAGCCGTCCTCGCGGAGCATGACTCCGGAGAAATCCGAAACCCTGAAAAAGCTCCGGGCGAGCGTGGGCCAGCTGTCCACCACAACGCTTCGGCAGCTCGAAAAATCACTGCCGTGGTACAGCCGGCTCAGCTCAGACGAACGGTCCGCGCTGGGCATGGTGGCGCAAAACGGCATCGCTGCCTTCGTCACCTGGTACGAACGTCCCAGCTCGCCGTCGTGGATCCTGTCCGACGTCTTTGGCACTGCCCCGACGGAACTCACACGCTCCATCAGCCTCCAGAAAGCGCTCCAGCTCATCAGGATCGTGGTTGAAGTGGTGGAAGACCAGGTTCCTGTCATCGCGCCCGAGGCCGACCAGCCCTCGCTCCGCGAAGCTGTTTTGCGCTATTCGCGCGAGGTTGCCTTTGCTGCCGCCGACGTCTACGCCAGGGCGGCTGAGTCCCGCGGCTCCTGGGACACCCGGCTTGAAGCGCTGATCGTGGACGCCATCCTCCGCGGCGAAAATACGGACGCACTGCGCTCACGCATTGCAGCCCTGGGCTGGAAAGCCCAGGAGCGGTTCACTGTGATGGTGGGCAATTCGCCCTCCGAACCCAGTGCCAGCTACGTCAGCGAGCTGCGGCGCCTCGCCGGACGCTATGCCGAAGACGCCCTGGTGGGGATCCAGGGTGACCGGCTGATCCTGATCCTTGGCGGCGTGCAGGACCGTGAAACGGCATACCTCAAGCTCAGTGAAATGTTTGCCCCGGGGCCCGTGGTTTACGGGCCTGAGGCGAGTTCGCTCCTGGAAGCCAGCGGGTCAGCGCAGTCCGCCTTTGCCGGCCTGACGGCAGCCCGGGCGTGGCCGTCAGCTCCGCGCCCTGTCGCCGCCGACGACTTGCTCCCCGAGCGGGTTATCTCTGGCGACGACGCCGCGCGCCGGTCACTCATCAAGAACATCTACCGCCCCCTCGTGGCTGCCTCCAACGGGCTTGTTGAGACGCTGGGAACGTACCTGGAGCTGGGCCATTCGCTGGAAGCGACCGCCCGGGAACTCTTTGTCCATGCGAACACGGTCAGGTACCGGTTGAAGCGCGTCTGCGACGTCACAGGCTGGGATCCGCTCCTCCCCCGGGAGGCGTTTGTGCTGCAGGCCGCACTGGTGGTGGGCCGCCTCGCGGCGCCCCCGAAAGCACCGGCCGAGCGTCATCCGGCGCGGAATCAGACCTGAGGCGTTGTAGACTTCCTACAACCTGACCCCGTGAGCTTGGTGCGGAGAAACACCGCTGGATCACACAGTAATTTGGAAAGCTGGATACGTGCTTGCAATAGTCTGCCCTGGACAGGGCTCACAGACCCCGGGTTTTCTGGCCCCCTGGCTGGAACTGCCTTCGGTAGCCGGCCAGCTGGCCTCCCTGAGCGAAATCGCAGGCATCGACCTGACAGCCCATGGGACCACCTCTGACGAGGAAACCATCAAGGACACCGCGGTTGCGCAGCCGCTGATTGTGGCGGCCGGCCTGGTGGCCGCGAAGTCCCTCTTCGACGTCGAACTCAGCTCCCTCCCGGTCATCCTCGCCGGCCACTCGGTCGGTGAAATCACCGCTTCGGCCCTGGCCGGAGTCCTCACCGAGCAGGAAGCCATGGCTTTTGTCCGGGAGCGCGCCAACAGCATGGCCGCCGCCGCGGCAGTCACCCCCACGGGCATGAGCGCCGTTGTTGGCGGCGACCCGGCCGAGGTCCTGGCCGCGATCGAGGCATCCGGCGCCACGCCGGCCAACGTCAACGGCGCAGGCCAGACTGTGGCCGCGGGCACCTTTGACCAGCTCAAGGCGCTGGCTGAAAACCCGCCTGCCAAGGCCCGCGTTATTCCGCTCAAGGTGGCCGGGGCGTTCCACACCTCCCACATGGCGCCTGCGGTCAGTGCCCTCGAAGTGCTCAAGCCGACGCTGAACCCGCAAAACCCGCAGGTGCCGCTGCTCTCCAACTTTGACGGCAAGGAAATTACAGGCGGAACCGCCGGCGTCGAGAGCCTGATTGCCCAGGTCTCCCGTCCTGTCCGCTGGGACCTCTGCATGGATACCATGGTGCAGCGGGGCGTCACCGGCGTCATCGAACTGGCTCCCGCCGGCACGCTCGCAGGGCTCGCAAAGCGCGGCATGCCCGGCGTCAAAACGGTTGCCGTCAAGACGCCGGACGACCTCTCGGCCGCACTGGCACTCTTCGCAGAATTGGAGGGCAACGCATGAGCGTTCCCACACTGAAACAGGCCCCCGTCCAGGCGAACACGCGCATCCTGGGAATCGGCGCCTACCGGCCGGAAATCATCGTCACCAACGACGACGTCTGCCAATGGATTGATTCCTCGGACGAATGGATCCGGCAGCGCACCGGCATCGTGACGCGCCACCGCGCCCCGGCTGACGTCAGCGTCATCGACATGGCAGAAGGAGCCGCACGGGAAGCCCTGGAGAAGGCCGGCATCAAGGCCTCCGAGCTTGGCGCGGTCATCGTCTCCACCGTTACCCACCCCTACGCCACCCCGTCGGCCGCGGCCAGCCTGACTGACCGGCTGGGCGCCACCCCGGCCCCGGCCTTTGACATCTCGGCTGCCTGTGCCGGTTACTGCTACGGCATCGCCCAGGGTGACGCCCTGGTCCGTTCCGGGGCGGCCAAGTATGTCCTGGTCGTCGGGGCGGAAAAGCTCTCCGACGTCATCGACAACCATGAGCGGACCATCTCGTTCCTGCTGGGCGACGGCGCCGGCGCCGTCATTATCGGCCCGTCGGATACACCGGGCATCGGCCCGTCCGTCTGGGGTTCAGACGGCAGCAAGTGGGACGCCATCGGCATGACCCGGTCCATGCTCGACGTCCGTGCCCTGAGCCAGGCGGCCCGCCAGTCGGACGAGTCCGGCGACTTCGCGCTGCTGGAAGAAGCCCAGGACCTGTGGCCGACCCTTCGCCAGGATGGCCAGACCGTGTTCCGCTGGGCCGTCTGGGAAATGGCGAAGGTGGCACAGCAGGCACTGGAGGCCGCCGGTGTGCAGGCCGAAGACCTGGTGGCGTTCATCCCGCACCAGGCGAACATGCGGATCATCGATGAAATGGTGAAGAAGCTCAAGCTTCCCGAATCCGTCACCGTGGCCCGGGACATTGCCGATGCCGGCAACACCTCGGCCGCCTCCATCCCCCTGGCCACGCACAGGCTGCTCCAGGAGAACCCGGGCCTCAGCGGCGGTCTTGCGCTGCAGATCGGCTTCGGAGCCGGCCTGGTCTTCGGTGCCCAGGTAATCGTCCTTCCT
>DATCVX010000496.1:0-4889 GCA_036566705.1 Arthrobacter sp.
CCTGGCCCTGGTGGTCGGCGTGCACGCGGCCGTGTCGTGGCTCAACAAGCACGAACCCAAAGTCCGCCAGCGCCAGTCCCTCGAACTGCACCTGCACCGCGAACGCAGCGCCAACTACCGCAAGGTCCGCGACGCCGTGAAGTACATGATCGACACGCCCAGCCGCATGAACGAGCACCTCTACCTCGAACTGCTGGCAGCCAAGCGCGTGGCCCTGAATGTCGCGCACGGCACTGTGGCCCTCCTGGACACCAGCGACGACGCCGCCTGGAAGGTTCGCATCGTCCGCGAGATCCCGGCCGTCGCGTAACGTCGGCTGCCAACCACAAACTCAAGACACAACAACGACGCCGGAGCTCCCCGCTGGGGGGACGCTCCGGCGTCGTTGTTAATGCTCAGTCCGGGCCGTTAGGCGGGAAGCTGCAGCACCTGCCCCGCAAACACCAGATCGGGATCGGCGATGGTGTCCAGGTTGGCGTCGGCCAGGCTCTGCCAGCCGCCTTCGATGCCAAGCTTTTCGGCGGCCGTGCTGAGGGTGTCGCCCGCCTCGAGTGTGTAGGTCTCTCCACTCAGGGCAACGGGCGCGGCATGCTGCGAAGCCGCCACCGCATCCGTCGGCGCCTGGATGGCCGGCGCGCTCTGCACCGGCACGCTCGCGGCCGGGACGCTTTGCGGAACAACCGCCGTCGCGCCGCCACCGCCGCTCAGGCCCAACTGGGACGCGCAGGAGGGCCAGGCTCCCCAGCCCTGCGAGGCCTGGACCTGTTCGGCCACGGCGATCTGCTGTTCGCGGGTGGCGTTGGCCGCGGAGCCGGTGCCGCCGTAGGCAGCCCACGTGCTGTCGCTGAACTGCAGGCCGCCCGTGTAGCCGTTGCCGGTGTTGGTGGACCAGTTGCCGCCGCTCTCACACTGCGCCAAGGCGTCCCATGTTGAGGTGCTGGTGGCTGCGCTGGCGGCGGTTGCGGAGAGTGCAAGCCCTGCCGCTGAGACGGCGGCGATGGTGGCTCCACGGCGTGCGGCAGTACGGAAGGTGGTGTTTTTCATGTGGTGATGCTCCTGAAGGCCACCTGCGCTCGATCCGTCCCCGGAGGTCGTCGCGCCACTGCCCGCCCCTGACGATTAGAGGTCATGTTCGGTGTCTGCCGGCCGGGCAGTTCTGGTGGAGGCAGCACCGGGCATTCATGTCGCCCGAGTTACGGGCTTGTATTTCACGCTAGGACATCGCGGGGCCGTTATCAAACCGAGATGGTTTCTGGGCGTTGGCTGGTGGCACGCTGGGGAAGTGCCGCCGCCAGGTAAGGCGCGGTGCGGCTGTGCGGTGAACGCGCGACGTCGGACGCGGTTCCGGTGGCGACGATCCGGCCGCCGGCGTCCCCGCCCGAGGGGCCCAGGTCAATGACCCAGTCCGCCGCCGCCACAACGGACATTTCGTGTTCCACGACCACCACTGTGTTGCCGCTGTCCACCAGTCCGTGGAGCTGGGCCATGAGGAGTTGGACGTCGGCGGGGTGGAGCCCGGTGGTGGGCTCATCCAGCAGGTAGAGGGTGTGGCCGCGCTGGGTACGCTGCAGTTCGGTGGCCAGCTTGATGCGCTGGGCCTCGCCGCCGGACAGCTCGGTGGCGGGCTGGCCCAGCCGGAGGTAGCCCAGGCCCACGTCCCGGAGGCTCTTCAGGCTGCGGGCAGCGGCGGGAATTTCGGCCAGGAACCCGGCGGCCGCGTCCACCGTCAGGCGCAGTACCTCGGCCACGTTCTTGCCGTGGTAAGTGACCTCCAGGGTTTCGGGGTTGTACCGGGAACCGCCGCACTCCGGGCACGGGCCATAGCTGCCCGGGAGGAAGAGCAGTTCCACGGCTACGAACCCCTCTCCCTGGCAGGTTTCGCAGCGGCCCCCGGCGACGTTGAAGGAGAATCTCCCTGCGCCGAAGCCGCGGGCCCGGGCCTGCTCTGTGGCGGCGAATTCCTTGCGCACAGCGTCGAAGAGCCCCGTGTAGGTGGCCAGGTTGGAGCGCGGCGTGCGGCCGATAGGTTTCTGGTCCACCGTGACCAGCCTGTCGATCCGCTCCGCGCCGCTGACCGGCCCCACCGACAGCGGCGTAGCCGGGCCTGGGTCGTCAGGCTCCGGCGGCTGCGCCGGCTGGTGGGTTTTCAGGCCGGAGCCCACCACCTCCCCGAGGACATGGCTGACCAGGGTGGATTTGCCTGAGCCGGACACTCCGGTGACTGCCGTCAGAACGCCCAAAGGGAACCGCGCGTCAAGGTCTTTGAGGTTGTGCCGGCTGATGCCGGCCAGCTCCAGCCAGCCATCAGGCTCCCGGGCACCGCCCGCACGCGGTGAGGTGCCGCCGTCGGACGTCCTGCCGCCGTCGGGCTTGCTGCCTCCGGAAGTCCCGCCGCCGTCGAACAGGAACGGGCGGGTGACCGACTCCTCGATGGCCGCCAGCCCGGCGACCGGGCCGCTGTAGAGCACCTCGCCGCCGCCTTCACCGGCGCGCGGGCCAACGTCCACCAGCCAGTCTGCGCGCCGGACCACGTCCATGTTGTGTTCCACCACGAAGACCGAGTTGCCCGAGGCCTTGAGCTGGTCCAGCACCGCCAGGAGCGGCTCGGCGTCGGCCGGATGGAGGCCTGCGGACGGCTCGTCCAGCACGTAGATCACGCCGAACAGCCCGGAGCGGAGCTGGGTGGCGATCCTCAGCCGCTGCATCTCGCCGGGGGAGAGGGTGGGCGTGGCGCGACCCAGCGCCAGGTATCCCAGCCCCAGATCCAGGAGCACGGTGATGCGGTGCAGGAGGTCCGCGGTGATGGCCACGGCCACCTCGTTGTCCTCGCCGGAGGACTGCCGGCGTGACGCGGTGCCGGCCTCCTTCAGGCCCGCGGTGGGGCGGATGATCTCAGCCAGCTCCACCATCGGGGCGGCGTTGAGGTCGGCGATGGTCCGGCCGGCAAAGGACACGGCGAGGGCTTCAGGCCGTAGCCCCGTGCCGCCGCAGCGCGGACACGGACCGGACTCCATAAACGCCAGGACGCGCTCGCGCATGGCCGCGCTCTGGGAGTCCGCCAGCGTGTGCAGGACATAGCTTTTGGCGCTCCAGAAGCGGCCCTTGTACGGCTTGGCCACACGGTCGCGTTCCGGCGTGACTTCGACGACGGGCTGCTCGTCGGTGAACAGGATCCAGTCCCGCTGCTTCCTGGGCAGCTTCCGCCACGGCACGTCCACGTCGTAGCCCAGGTGGCTGAGGATGTCGCGGAGGTTCTTGCCCTGCCAGGCGCCCGGCCAGGCGGCGATGGCACCTTCCCGGATGGTGAGGGCCGGGTCCGGAACCAGGGATTCCTCGCTGACGGTGTGCGCGACCCCCAGGCCGTGGCATTCGGGGCAGGCGCCGGCCGCAGTGTTCGGCGAAAACGCGTCCGAGTCCAGCTGTTCGGCGCCGGCCGGGTAGGTGCCCGCACGGGAAAACAGCATCCGGAGCGAGTTGGACAGCGTGGTCACCGTGCCTACCGTGGAGCGGCTGCTGGGTGCGCCGCGGCGCTGTTGAAGCGCGACGGCGGGAGGCAGCCCGGAGATCATCTCCACCTTGGGATTGTGGCCCTGCTGGATGAGGCGGCGCGCGTACGGGGCCACGGATTCAAAGTAGCGGCGCTGGGCTTCGGCGTAGATGGTGCCGAAGGCGAGTGAGGACTTCCCCGAGCCGGACACGCCCGTGAACGCCACGATCGAGTCGCGCGGCACATCCACATCCACGTTCCGAAGGTTGTTCTCCCGTGCGCCCCGGACCCGGACAAAACCGTCCGCCAGGTGGCCGGGAGTGGGAAGTGAAAGATCGTCAGCCTGCTTAGGGTTCCGCATTGATCCGACTCTAGCCGCGAACCGGCCGGCGGGCGATATCCTGACCCGATGGACATTTACCGGGACACTGCCGCCGATCCGCTTCCAGAGACGGAACTTCCCAAAAAGGAACTCCCCGGGACGGAACTTCCCAAGACGGAACTCCCCGGGGCGGAACTTCCAGGGGCGGAACTTCCCGGGACGGAACCTTCAGAAGCAGAAGCTCCAGCGGCCGAAGCGGCGGTGAGGATCCTCCCCGTCGCCGAGCTGCACCTGCACATCGAGGGCACCCTGCAGCCGGAGCTGATCTTCGAACTGGCGGAACGCAACGGCATCACCCTCCCGTACTCGGGCCTTGACGAACTTCGTGGACTGTATGACTTCACCGACCTGCAGTCCTTCCTGGACCTCTACTACGCCAACATGGCCGTGCTCCAGACCGAACAGGACTTCGCAGACATGACCCGGGCGTACCTTGCCCGGGCCTCCGCCGCCGGTGTCCGGCACGCGGAGATCATGATGGACCCGCAGGCGCACCTGTCCCGCGGCGTCAGCCTGGAGACCTGCGTCAACGGAGTGGCATCTGCCTTGGCAACGTCAGAGAAGGACTTCGGCATCTCCACCATGCTTATTGCCGCGTTCTTGCGGGATCTGTCGGAGGAGTCTGCGCTGGAGGTCCTGGACGGACTGCTGGCCATGAACGCCCCCATCGGTGCGATCGGCCTGGACTCGGCCGAGGTGGGCAATCCGCCGTCGAAGTTTGAACGCCTGTTCGCCAAGGCCCGGGCAGCGGGGCTGCGGCTGACCGCCCACGCGGGTGAGGAGGGGCCGGCGTCGTACATCATCGAGGCGCTGGACGTCCTGGGGGTGGAACGGATCGACCACGGCATCCGCTGCATGGAGGACCCAGACCTGGTGGAGCGGCTCGTGGCAGACCGGATTCCACTGACCGTCTGCCCGCTGTCCAACGTCCGGCTCCGCGCCGTGGACACCCTGGCAGACCACCCGCTGCCGGCCATGCTCGCCGCCGGGCTCAACGTGTCCGTGAACTCCGATGACCCG
>DATCVX010000497.1:0-3703 GCA_036566705.1 Arthrobacter sp.
TCTGGTTAGTGGTAGTCACCGGACTAATCTAGCGGAGGGAACATACAGACAGTAATTATTGGACGGGAATTATTGGACGGGCGAAACCCGTCCGGGACAACAGGAGGGGTGGCCACCATGACTGCTGGCAACAGCTCAGCCAAGGAGGAGATCCGTGCACTGCACCGGGCTGCCAGGGCCGCCATGGACAACGCCGACCGCGAGGCGGCCGGCGCCGGCATAGCGCGCCACGGCCTCGACTGGGCTGAACAGCTCTCCCCGGGGACGCCGTCGACGTTCTGCGTCTACCTCGGCGTGGGCTTCGAACCGCCCACCGGCCCGCTCATAAACGCCCTTCACGGCCGTGGCCACAGGATCCTATTGCCGGTCTGCGAACTCCGACGCGGGCTCAGTTGGGTGTTCTGGGTGCCGGGCGGGGAGCTCATCCGCAGCCAATTTGCCCCCATCCTCGAGCCGGCAGGGACGCGGCACGGGCTTGACGTGATGGCCGGCGTCTCGGCGCTCTTCCTGCCGGCCACGGCGTTGGACCGCAACGGCAACCGCATCGGACAGGGCGGTGGCTATTACGACGTTTTCCTCGCTGCCCTCGATGGCGTCCGGCCCGGCCTTCCGTCGGCGGCGATCGTCTATGACCAGGAGGTACTGCCCGCCGGCAGTATTCCCGCCGAGGACTTCGACCGGAAGGTACCGGACGCCCTCACTCCCTCCGGACTGGTGCACCTGGGCCCGGAGCGGGCCTAGGTTTCGACGGAGGCCCGCCTCCCCGGCGGGGATGATAGAATTGGCACTCAGGCCCTGCGACTGCTAATGGACGGTAAACGATCGTCCCGGCAGCACGGGACCTCTCGTTTGTCCAAGAGGAGGAGCACCAGTGCCAACGTATGCGTACGCCTGCAAGGATTGCAGCCATGCCTTCGATATTGTCCAGTCGTTCACGGACAGCACACTGACGTCCTGCCCCGAGTGCCAGGGCACCTTGCGCAAGAAGTTCAACAGCGTTGGCGTGGTCTTCAAGGGCTCCGGTTTCTACCGCACCGACTCCCGGGACGCCAAGGGAAGCACGGTTTCGGCCGCCCCGTCGGCGCCCGCCGCGCCGGCACCTGCCCCCGCCACGGCTGCTGCTGCAAGCTGACGCGCCGGGCCTGTTCCCAGGCCCGGCTTTACCGCGGCATCCTCAGCGATGCCCCGTCCGGTTGTCCACATAGCCGTTAACGGTGCTGTTCTCCGCGTCCGAGCCCGAATTAGCGTGGGCCCATGTCCGCCACACTGTTTCGCCCCGATCGAAGAACCCCCACCAGCCTAAAGACCTCTGTGCCCGGGCGTCCGTCCCGCGGTGCCCGTCCCCTGCCGCCTGGCCGGTCGCCAGGCCGCCGGCTTGGCCCGTGGCTGGCCCGCAACCGCCGTCTCGCCATAGCCTTCCTGCTGTGCGTTGCGGCCGCCGTCGCGGTCCATCAGCTCACTCCGGCGCCAGCGGATTCGGTGACGGCACTCGCCGCGGCGCGGGACCTTCCGGCCGGTTCCTCGCTGGCGCCCTCGGACGTGGCCGAAGTGCAGGTTCCGCCGGGCATGATCGCTGCCGGATCACTTGAGGCCACCGCCGAAGCCGCGGGAAAGCAACTGGCGGCCCCGCTCCGAAAAGGGCAGCTCCTGACGGACGCCCAGCTGCTGGGTCCCGGTTTGCTCGCGGGGACTCCTCCGGGTTCTGCAGCTGTGCCGCTGCGGATGGCGGACCCTTCCTCCATCCAGCTCGTGTCACCGGGGCAGCTGGTCAACGTGGTCCTCACGTCCGCCAACGGCTATGACCAGCAGGCTGCCTCGGAAGTCCTGGCGACGGCCGTGCCGGTGCTCTGGACCTCGGGCCAGGGCGGTAAAACCGGTGAATGGCTGGGAACAGGCGAGACGGATGGCCTGATCGTGGTGGCGGCCGACCCCGGACAGGCTGCCCGGCTGGCCGGCGCGTCCACGCAGGGCAAACTGTTTTTTGTCCTTGTGGGACCCCCGTCGGGGTGACCCGCCCGCGCCCGCTGGCGAAGCCCATGGCGCAATGGGCGCCGGTCCATCACCCCCAGTGCGGCGGTTTCTGTTCCTTCAGCCATGCGTCGTGGTCGTCATCCGGGCCATCGCCCCAGCGCCGGGGGTCGTCCTCCGCGGCTTTGTTGGGCAGGATGCCGTCCATTCCGGTGGCAGCCTGGCCGTACGCAGGGGCAGGCGTTTTGGCCTCCTCGCGGGCGTCTTTCTGGCCTGTGCCCTGGCTTGGAACCTGCCCGTCAGCGGCTTCCCCGCCAGCGTGGGCGTCAGCGTTGTGTGTTGGGGCTGGGGCCACGTGGACCGCCTCCTCGTCATCCGGACGTGCCGCCCGGTTCTTGTAGTTTTCCGGCCCAGCAGGCTGTACCTGCTGCGTGTGGTCAGCCCGGCGGGGAAGGTCAGCCTCCCGGCTGATGCTCCCATAGGCTTCGAGTGAGAGCGGGTCCACGTCGTCGTCGAAGAAATTGGCGGATGCCGTGGCCCGGCCCGGCAGGGCCACTTTCTCCAGGCCCAGGTAACCGGCAATGCGGTCAGCACAGGCCGAGGGGTCGGTGAACACCTCGATGGTCCATAGCGGCATGTACCGCCAGCCCAGGCGCTCCAGGAGCTGCGGCCTGAGCCGGCTCCGTTCCCGGACACTCATGGTCCGGTACTGGTCTGTGCCGTCTGATTCGATGGCTACCGGCCAGGGAGTCTCGGGGTCGTCCTGGCCCATGGTGCTGAGCGGGTCCGCTGCCGCCACTACGTCAATGACGCCGTCATACTGGTGCCAGACGCGCGCGCCGCGGGCACGCAGACGGTCCCCCAGGTCGGCAACCAGCGGGTCCGCGCCGAGCGCCTGCTCGCTGGCGGCAGCACGGGACGCAGGCGTGCCAAGGTTGGTGTTCCCCGCGATCTCCCGGTCCAGGAGCTCGTAGAGGTCAACGGCGCCGTGGGCCAGCCTGGTGTGGTCCAAGTCTTCGGGCCGGAAGCAGGTCAGGACGTGCAAGGACCGGCGCGCCCGGGTCATGGCCAGGGCAAACTTTTCCCGGCCGCCCTCTGCGGACAATGGACCGAAATTGTGCAGGGCACGGCCATGCGGCGTCCGTCCGAAGCCGGGTGAAAAAATCACGTGGTCCCGGACCAGGCCCTGGGCACGTTCAAGGTCCACGACGCGGAAGGATTCGGGACCTGCCCCGAAGAACCCGGCGAGGCCGGGATAGTTGGGCAGCTGCAGCCGGATGGATTCGCCGATCCTGGCCGCGTGCCGGAGGCTGGCCGTGACAACGGCCAGCGAGGTGCGCGGGCGGAGCCGTGCGTGTTCAAAGACGAGGTGCACCACCCGGTTGACCTCTGCCACCACGGATTCAACACCTTCGTGGTCGGCGCTCGGCAGCCCGGTACCGTCGGGCAGGTACTCAACCAGCAGGGCCCTGTCCAGGCCCGTGGCGGACTGGCCCTCCGGCAGCCGGCGGAGGCCGCCGTCGTAGAAATTCTTGCTGAGCTGGAGGACCAGGTCCTCGTCCACCGCACGGTACACAAAGTTCAGCCGCCAGACCGGCAGCACGGCTGACAGTGCGGAGAAGGCGCTCTCCACGCGCTGGTGGGCCGTTTCGCCGGCTGCGAGCCGTTCCACTCCGACGGTGAAAGTGCGCGGGCTGGCAATCCGGGAATCACCGAAGGCAATGACCTGCTTGGC
>DATCVX010000498.1:0-2949 GCA_036566705.1 Arthrobacter sp.
GTCCAGGCATCTTTTGCCCGCGACAGTGATGGCGGGAAAAGCGTCCAGCGCGCCCGCAAGTTTGTGGCCTGCCCGGCTGACGTAGCTGTCCTCTTCGCTGTGTTCGACAGCCAGGTCCTTGCCGTCATCCACCTGCAGCGAGGCTTTGGACAGCACCTGGCCGGCCGAGGTTACCCGGCCCTCGGCAATCAGGGCCGCCGCGTGGGTGCGTGACCGTGCCAGGCCGCGCGCAACCAGTGCCTGGTCGAGTCTGGCCATGCTCAGGACCCGCCGTTTCCGGCCGCAGGCTCTTCATTCAGGGATTCGAGGAGGGCGTCGTGGAGTTCGGCGTAAAGGGCCTCATGGTCCGCCACTGGCTTGGTTTGGAGACCATCCAGCGCTGCCAACGCGGCATCGACGGACGGGTCCCCCACTCCCGCGTCTGCGGTGTCCGGCCACTCCGGGGTGGGCTGGGCTGCAATCGGGTGGTGCGCTTCGTTCAGCTCAGTCATTTGACCAGTCTAATGACTGAGCCACTCGAGTTTGGGCGCACTGGCTGTGGCGGCCTCGGGGACCGCAGCCCACCAGGCGGCACAGGCGGCGCGCCAGGAGTCGAGGTCGCTGTCGCTGCCACGGACGTGGACGGTGTCGCCGCTAACCCGCGCGGTGGAGGTTCCGCACAAGTACGTCCCGTCGATGTGCTCCACTGCCGGGTACGGCGTATGGAGGTCGGTCAGTGAGTTGATGACGTAGTCCGGGCGTTCGGCGGTGCGTGCGGCCAGGATGGTTTCCCTGGTGTCGACGCCGGTCAGGACGGCCACGGTGGCAAAGCCTGCGTTGTTGCCGCCGAGGATGTCGGTGTCCAGCCGGTCGCCCACCACCAGCGGGCGGTCAGCGGCGAGCCGCTTGGCCGCCGCGTGGAAGAGCGGCGCCTCGGGCTTGCCCGCGACGCGCGGCGTCTGGCCCGTGGCAGCTGCGACAGCCGCCACCAGGGTGCCGTTGCCCGGGGCGATGCCGCGGGCCTGGGGAATGGACATGTCAGTGTTCGTGGCCACCCACAGGGCTCCGCCAGCGACGACGTAGGCCGCTTCGGCCAGGTCCTTCCAGCCGATCGCCGGGTTGAAGCCCTGGACCACAGCCACGGGGTCATCGTCCTGGCTGCTGACGGGAGTCAGGCCCACAAGCTCAATCTCCTGTGCCAGTGCCGGACTGCCGGTGATCAGGATCCTGGCACCGGGGGCCAGCAGCGACGCCAGGAGTTCGGCGGCGGCCTGCGAGGAACTGACCACCTGCTGGTCCTCGGCAGGGGCACCGAGCTCCCGGAGGTGCTCGGCAACCTGCGCCGGGGTGCGGGAGGCATTGTTGGTGACATACCCGAGGCCGATACCCAGTCCGGCCAGTTGCTGAAGCGACTCCACGGCACCGGGGATGGCGTGCGGGCCTGCGTAGACCACGCCGTCAAGGTCGGCGAGCAGGGCGTCAAACAGCGAAATAAGGGGAACAGCAGTCATCGTCGGATCAGTCTTCCCGGCGTTCCGCGTGCCCTGCCTCGGCGTCGTGTCCGCCGCGGTTTTCCGGCCCGTCGTCTTCCTGGACGGTTGCCTCGTCAGCGTCGTCGGTGGACTCTTCAGTGGATTCCAGTTCGTCCTGTTCGACGGAGTCCTCATCGGACTCGGAATCGTCAGACTCGAAGTAGTCCGACTCCGCGTCGTCCACGGAGGAGTCCACGCCGTCGCGTTCGGGCACGGTGTTGGCCTCTGCGGCTGCGGCGGCTGCCGGCCGGGCGTCCGTTTCCGGTCCGCGGGCCGCCCGCTCCACGAGGCGGCGGCGTTCTGCCTCCTCGCGGGCTTCCTCTTCCTCGTCCCAGCCAAGGTCCACGATGTCCGGTTCCTCGTCGGCGCCAAGGCCCAGGGCGTTTTCAGCCACGACGGCCTGCTTCTGCCATTTCACAGCCTCCTGCTCGCGGCCGACCGCAGTCAAAGCGTCGGCGTACGCACGGAAAAGGCGCGGGCTGTACGAGAAGGCCCGGTTGATGTCCAGCTGCGGAATCTCGAGTTCGGCGACGGCGGCATCGAGCTGGCCGAGGTCCGTCCGGGCTCCCGCGGCGACGATGGCCAGCTCGGCCTTGCCGGGGGCGTCGAGATCCTTGGCTTCCTCGGAGCGCACCACATCAAGGGCACGGTCCGGGCGGCCCAGCCCGCGTTCGCAGTCGGCCATGACCGGGAGGTGGACGTTGGAGCCGCTGATCCTGCGGTACGTGCGGAACTCGCGCAGCGCTTCGCCGTAGTGGCCCGCGGCGTAGGCGGTCAGGCCTACGGCTTCACGGACCGCGGCGAGCCGGCCGCCTCGGCGGCTGGCTGCCAGGGCGTGCTGGAAGGCCAGTTCAGGCTCGTCGTCGATCAGCCGGCCGGCCATTACCAGGTGGCGGGCCACCCATTCGGCACTCTTCGGTTCGAGGGTCTTGATCTGGTGCTGGGTGGCGCGGTCCAGCTCTTTGCCCGTGACGTCTTCGTCGATTTCAGGGGACCGCTCACGGTCGGGACGGTTGGCGCTGCGCAGGTCCCGGGCGTTGGGAACCCGCACCGGACGGTCTTCCGCACGGTCACGGCCGAACTGGCGCGGTCCGGACTCGCCCCGGTCGAAGCTGCGGGGTGCCCGCTCCTGGCGGTCGCCGAACGGCTTCCGGTTGTCGCGGTCGCCGAAGCTGCGGCGTTCGCCGTCACCTTCACGGCGGGGACGGTCACCGTTGGGCTTGTTTTCCCGGTCACCATAGGGCTTGCGGTCACGGTCGCCGAAGGGCTTACGCTCCCCACCGGCGAACGGCGGCTTGCGGTCTCCCCCGCCAAAGCTGCGGCGTTCACCGTCACCCTCACGGCGCGGACGGTCACCGTAAGGCTTGTTTTCCCGGTCACCATAGGGCTTGCGGTCACGGTCGCCGAAGGGCTTACGCTCCCCACCGGCGAACGGCGG
>DATCVX010000499.1:0-4098 GCA_036566705.1 Arthrobacter sp.
CGCGAGCTGTGCGACCGCCACGGCATCGTCTACATCGCCGACGAGGTGATGGTCGGCTTCGGCCGCACGGGAGCCTGGTTCGGCGTCGACCACGAGGGTGTGGCACCGGACCTGATGGCTTTCGCGAAGGGGGTGAACTCCGGGTATGTGCCGCTGGGCGGTGTGCTGGTCGGCGACGCGATCTACGACATGTTCACCAAGCGCCCCTACCCGGCGGGCATGACGTACAGCGGCCACCCACTCGCCTGCGCAGCCGCCGTCGGCGCCATCAACGCGATGCACGGGGAGGGCACCGTCGCGGCAGCTGCCCGCCTGGGCACGGACATCCTGGGGCCGGGACTCAGGGAGCTCGCGGGGAAGCACGAGTCCGTCGGGGACGTTCGCGGCATCGGCGGCCTCTGGAGCCTCGAACTGGTCCGCGACCGGCTGACCAAAGAGCCGCTTGTGCCGGCAGGAGCCAGTGGCACGGCGAACGCCCCGATGCTCGCCTTCGTCAAGGCGTGCCGCCACCGGGGCCTGTTGGCGCTGACCCTGGGCAACCGCGTCCACGTCGCTCCACCCCTCAATGTGAGCGACTCCGACGCCGCCACGGGCCTGGCCATCCTGGACGATGCACTGGCTGCAACCGATGCGTACCTGAGCTAAGACTGGATCCACCACCAGTCGGATCCACCACCGGTCGGCTCATGACGGAGGCTGGCGCCGGTCCGAATGTGACGCTAGATGAACCCGCATGACCCCCCGTTTCTGCGTCATTGAACGGGTTAATGACACTCCCTATGGTGAATCAATGACTAGTTCCAAGCCCGGGATGACCCGGATCGTGGCCGGTGAAAGCGCGGTGCCCAAGCACAAGCGTGCCGTCGAGGCTGCGCTGGCCATCGGGCTGGTCCTGCTGATCGCCGTGGGCGCCGTGGTGGCGTCCAGCGTTTCGCGTAACACTGACGCCCAGGCCGCCACGCCGTCGCCCACTCCCGCTGAAGAGCTGAAGCTTGGCTACTTCGGCAACATCACGCATGCCGCCGCGCTGGTGGGCATCAACCAGGGCTTCCTCGCCAAGGAACTGGGCAGCACCAGGCTCAGCACCGCAACGTTCAACGCCGGGCCGGCCGCCATCGAGGCCCTCAACGCGGGCGCCATCGACGCCGCCTACATCGGCCCGAACCCGGCCATCAACTCGTTCGTCAAGAGCGGCGGGGAGTCGGTGAGCGTCATCGCAGGTGCCGCGGCCGGCGGCGCCCAGCTCGTGGTCCGGCCGGACATCAATTCCGCCGCGGACCTCAAGGGCAGGACCCTCGCGTCCCCCCAGCTCGGCGGCACCCAGGACGTCGCGCTGCGGGCCTGGCTGGGCTCGCAGGGCTACGACACCAACGTTGACGGCAGCGGCGACGTCGCCATCAACCCCACGGACAACGCCCAGACGCTGAAGCTCTTCCAGGACGGAAAGCTCGACGGTGCGTGGTTGCCTGAGCCGTGGGCCTCGCGTTTGGTGCTCCAGGCCGGAGCCAAGGTCCTCGTGGACGAAAAGGACCTGTGGGACGGTTCAGAGTCCGGCAAGCCGGGGGAGTTCCCCACCACCATCCTGATCGTCAACAAGACCTTCGCGGCCGAACACCCGGACACGGTCAAGGCCCTCCTCCGCGGCCACGCCAAGTCCGTGGCCTGGCTCAATGACACCCCCTCCGCGGAGAAGGCGGCGGTCATCAACGCCGCGCTGCAGGAATCCGCCGGCGCAGCCCTCCCGGCCGACGTCATCGACAGGTCCCTGAAGAACATCGTCTTCACCGTGGATCCGCTGGCCGGAACCTACCCCAAGCTGCTCAAGGACGGGGTGGACGCCGGCACCACCAAACAGGCCGACATCAACGGCCTGTTCGACCTCCGGGCCCTGAACGAAGTCACCGGAAAGTCCATCTCCGCGGCCGGCCTCGGCCAGGACTGACCCCGCACACTGCATCACCCAGCAACCGCACCACCAACCTAAGGACGGGACCATGCCAGTCGTACTGGAAAACCTGGGCAAGCGCTTCGGCGACGGCGCCCCGGTGCTGGACGACGTCAACGCCACCATCGCGTCGGGCGAGTTCGTCGCCCTCCTCGGTGCCTCGGGCTGCGGCAAATCCACCCTGCTGAACATCATGGCGGGACTGGAGCTCCCGACGTCGGGCGCCCTGGAAGTGCCCAGCGACGGCGCAGCGTTTATGTTCCAGGACGCCGCCCTGTTCCCCTGGCTCACGGCGCGGGAGAACATCGAGCTGGCGCTGCAGCTGCGCGGCGTGGGCAAAGCCGAGCGCCGCGCCAAGGGCAACGAGCTGCTGGAGCTGGTACACCTCGGCGAGGCCGGGGACAAACGCCCGCACGAGCTCTCCGGCGGCATGCGCCAGCGTGTTTCACTGGCACGATCGCTGGCCCAGGACCGGCAGCTGCTGCTGATGGACGAGCCGTTCGCGGCCCTGGACGCCATCACCCGCGACCTCCTGCACGATGAGCTGGAACGCATCTGGAAAGAGACCGGGCGGACCATCGTTTTTGTCACCCACAACGTCCGCGAGGCCGTGCGGCTGGGCCAGCGTGTCCTGCTGCTGTCCTCCCGCCCGGGCCGTGTGGTGGAAGAGTGGGCCGTCACCGAGGAACACCGAACCGACGCCGGCCTGGCCGGACAGCTGACCGGGGTCATCACCGCCCGGCTCCGGGAGGAGATTCGCCGCCATGCCAAATAACCCCACACCCCTCGCCGAGAGCAACCCGGTGGTTGAGCCGAAGCCGGTGACTGGGCCTGTCGAGACGCAGCCGGAGTCCCGCCACATCCACGCCGCCCTGACGCGGACTTCCACCGGGCACGAGGACCTGCGCGAGCTTGAGGCCGGCCTGGATTCCCTGCAGTCCGACGCCGTCCGCAAGGCCCGCATCGACTGGAGCCGTATCCTGCTGCCGGTGGCCGCCCTGGTGGTCCTGGTCCTGATCTGGCAGTTCTATGTCTCCCTCGGCGTGAAGCGCCGCGACCTGGTGCCCGGCCCGCTCGACGTCCTGGGCCAGGTCGGAGTCCTGTGGGGCGAAGGCAAGCTCCAGGAAGCGGTGTGGACCTCGCTGCAGCGCGGCCTGGTGGGGTTCCTGATCAGCGTCGCCATCGCCACCCCGGTGGGGCTGCTGCTGGCCCAGGTCGCTCCTCTACGCCGTGCATTCGGGCCGCTGATCTCCGGCCTGCAGGTTCTGCCTTCCGTGGCATGGGTTCCGGCCGCGATCATCTGGTTCGGCCTCACCGACGCCACCGTCTACTTTGTCGTCTTCATGGGCGCCATCCCGTCCATCATCAACGGCCTGATCTCCGGCGTGGACCAGATCCCGCCGCAGTACCGCCGGGTGGGCACTGTCCTGGGCGCGAACCGGTTGCAGATGGCTGTCCAGATCATCCTTCCCGCAGCCCTTCCCGGCTACCTGGGCGGCCTTAAGCAGGGCTGGGCCTTCTCGTGGCGCTCCCTGATGGCGGCGGAAATCATCGCCGTGGGCGGCACCATCGGCTTCGGCCTCGGTTCGCTCCTGGACCAGGGCCGCGTCCTGTCCGACATGACCGTGGTGATGGCGGCCATCCTGCTGATCCTCGGCGTCGGCATCCTGATCGAACTGCTGGTGTTCGCGCCGATCGAGAAGCGCCTCCTCCGCAGCCGCGGCCTCCTCTCCGGCAGCACCCGCTAACCCCGGCCTCCGACGCGGGGTCAGATCCGGCCCAATAACCATCGTCTATCGGGTGGGATCTGACCCCGCGTTGGCCTTATTACTGCCAGCAGAGCCCGACGGCGAGTCCCGCCGTCGGGCTCTGCTGTGTCTTGGCGCAACTTCATGGCCGCGACCTCCGAACCGGGGCAGATTGACACGGACACGCCGCGGTCCGGAATGGTCTGCGCCTAAATCCACGCTAATGTGCCCCACGACGGCGTGGCATTGCGTCTGGCAGACTGGCGCCATGGCCTCCGGATCCCCAGCGCATCCCACTGCCGCCGCGTTCCTGGCCCGGCTGCAGGAATTGCAGTCCGACGACGAACAGCTGAAGTACCAGCGCTACTTCAAGACAGGCCCGGGTGACTACGCCGAAGGCGACTT
>DATCVX010000500.1:0-6706 GCA_036566705.1 Arthrobacter sp.
GAGCCAGTCCACCACGTGGCCACGGGCGCGGTCCTTCTGCGACGGGTCCACAGCGTCCTCGATGTCGAGGATGATCGAGTCGGCGCGGGAAATGGCCGACTGGTCAAAGAGCTCCGTTTTCATGGCATTGACGAGAAGCCACGAACGGGCGATCTCTGCGGGGATATTGCGTTCCGGCCGTACGGTCTCGGTGGCGGTGGTAGACGTCATGTATCTACCGTATCCGGCCCGCAACCCGGACGCCGAAGAAAATGGCCCGCTTGTGAGGATCAATACGAACTAAACGGGATGTGACCGGCCCCTGCGTGGGGTTACGGGAGGTTGCTGCCCCGTGCGGTGACCCACAGCCCGTACCACTGGGCCCTGGTCATGGCCCGGGCCACCCGGGCGGCGTCCGCGCAGGCTGCGATCCTTGCCGGATTCACGGTGCCGATCACCGGCGCGATCCCCGCAGGGTGCTTCATCAGCCAGCCGAGGAGGACGGCTTCGCCTGTCGTGTTGTGTTCCCGTGCCAGCTCCCCCACCAGCTCGGCGGTGGCAGCCTCGGCCGCCGTGGGATCATCCGGACCGGCCCCGGTGTACAGCCCGCGGGCCAGGGCGCCGTAGGCCTGCAGCGTGACGCCGTTGCTAGCGCAGTACTCCAGCGTCCCGTGCGGAAAGCTGTAGTCCAGCGACTCGGCATGGTTCACCAGGACGGTGCTCTCCAGCCACGCTCGCTTCAGCAGGCTCATCTCCAGCTGGTTGGCCACCACGGGCACCTCCAGCCGGTCCTGCAGCGCCCGGATCTGCGCGCCGGACATGTTTGACACGCCAATCGCCCGCACTTTTCCCTCAGCAAGCAACTGCCCGACGGCGGACACCACCTCCGCGAGGCCGGTCAGCGGATCGGGGCGGTGCAGCAGGAGCACGTCCACATAGTCCGTCTGCAGCCTCTTCAGGCTGCCGTCCACCCGCTCCAGGATGGATTCCCGGCTGAGGTCATAGTGCCCGGCAACGCCGGGCCCGCCGAGCCGGATCCCGCACTTGGTCTGCAGCCGGATCCTCTCACGCAGGCCCGGCGTTGCCGCCAGCACCTCGCCGAAGACCGCCTCGGACTTGCCGCGCCGGTAGATGTCAGCGTGGTCGAACAGCGTGATGCCGGCAGCCAGGGCGGCCTCGACAGCGTCAGCGGCCTCGTCCACGTGGTCGCTGCCATGTGGTTCGTCGGACCAGCTGCCGCCCAGGCCCATGCATCCGTAGATGAGTTCCTGCGCAGTGGATGGGACGTTGTGTTCAGTCATTGCGTCACTCTTTCATGAGTCGCGGCAGACGCACAGGTGGCGGGGCCCGGCCGGGCCCCGCCACCTGTGCTTGCTATGGAGTTAGGTCAGCGCAGCCAGACTGTGCTGTTGGCGCCCAGTTTGCCGTCTTCCAGCGGGGAGCTGGCGACGAGGACGGTTCCTGCCGGGAGTTCGACGGCGGTGTCCCCGAAGTTGGTGACGGACTGCCAGCCGCCGGGGCGGCTGAAGTGCAGGACCTGCGAGTTGGCTGTCGGGATCCACTCCAGCTCCTCGTCGGCCTGGAGTTCCCGGCGCAGCTTCAGGGCTTTGCGGTACAGCTCAAGAGTGGAGTTCTCGGTTCCGTCCTGCGCCTCCACTGCGTACTTGCTGAACCAGTCGGGCTGCGGCAGGTGCGCGCCGCCGTCGCCAAAGCCGAAGGAGGTCCCTTCCACCTTCCAGGGCAGCGGCACGCGGCAGCCGTCACGGCCCACCTCAACACCCTTGTTCCGGAAGAACGAAGGATCCTGGCGTTCGGCGTCGGGAATCTCCGCCACTTCCTGCAGGCCCAGTTCCTCACCCTGGTAGAGATAGGCGGAACCCGGCACTGCCAGCATCAGCAGGGTGGCGGCGCGGGCACGGCGCTCACCGAGTTCCACGTCCAGCTCCTCCTTGGGGCCGCCGGCCAGCAGCCAGTCCTTGCCGTCCTGGCCTTTGGCATGCTTCTTGCCTTTGGAAACCTGCGGCAGGCCGTAGCGGGTGGCGTGCCGGACGACGTCGTGGTTGGAGAAGACCCAGGTGGACGACGCCCCGGTGGCGGCGGCTTCGGCGAGGTTGCGGGTGATGATCTCCCGGAAGTCCTCTGCGTTGAAGTCGGCCTGGAGCAGGTCGAAGTTGAAGGCCTGGCCCAGGCCCTCGGGGCTGGCGTAGCGCGCGCGGCGGGTGGCGTGCACCCAGGCCTCAGCCACGGCGGTGCGCGGCGGGTTGTATTCGTTGAACACCTCGCGCCATTCGGCGTAGATGCCGTGAACGTCGTCGCGGTCCCAGAAGGGGTGCGAGCCGTCGTCGAACCCGTCGGTGCCGGTGTTGGCCGCGCTTAGTTCCAGCTTGGAGAGCAGCGGTTCGGTCAGGTCCTTGGTGAGGGCGTGCGCCACGTCCACGCGGAAGCCGTCCACGCCCCGGTCGGACCAGAAGCGCAGGGTCTTGAGGAAGTCGTCGCGGACCTCGCGGCTGGACCAGTTCAGGTCCGGCTGCTCCTTGGCGAAGATGTGCATGTACCACTGGCCGGGGGTGCCGTCCGGCTCGGTGATGCGTTCCCAGGCGGGTCCGCCGAACACGGAGTCCCAGTCCGACGGCGGGAACTCGCCGTTGGGGCCCTTGCCGTCACGGAAGATGTAGCGGTCACGCGCGGCGGAGCCCTTCGGCGAGGCGAGTGCCTCCTTGAACCATTCATGCCGGTTCGAGGAGTGGTTGGGGACGATATCTGCGATCAGCTTGATGCCGGCGGCGTGCAGGGCCTTGGCCATCTCGTCGAAGTCCGCCAGGGTGCCCAGCTTGGGGTCCACGTCGCGGTAGTCATCCACATCGTAGCCGCCGTCGGCCAGGGCCGACGGGTAGAACGGGCTGAGCCATACGGCGTCGATCCCCAGTTCCTTCAGGTACGGAACCTTGGCCGTGATGCCCCGGATGTCGCCCAGGCCGTCGCCGTTGGAGTCGGAGAAGCTGCGCGGGTAGATCTGGTAGACCGCGGCCTGGCGCCACCAGTTGGGATCGGCCAGGCGGTCGGAATCGGACAGGGTTGCCAGGGTGGCAGTGGTGGACAAAGGATGATCCTTTTCTCTTGGTTGGGTTGTTGTTGCTGGGTGGATTGTTCTGGCTACTTCACGGCACCGCGCATGACTCCGGACAGTACCCAACGTTGGGCCAGGATGTAAACCACCAGTGTGGGTGCCATGGCCATCAGGTAGGACGCGAACGCGAGGCTGTAGTTGGTGTTGAATTCGCCCTGGAACAGCATCTGCACCACGGGGAGGGTCTGCAGGGCGGGGTCGGCGATCATCATCTGCGGCAGCAGGAAGTCGTTCCACGAACCCAGGAAGGCAAAGATGCCCACCGTAGCGTTCATGGGGGCCAGCAGCGGGAAGATGATCTTGCGGAAGACCTGCCACGTGGTGGCGCCGTCCATCCGGGCCGATTCCTCCAGCTCCACCGGAATGGACCGGACGAAGGCGATGTAGAGCAGTGCGTTGAACGAGATGCCGCCCAGCACGTGCAGGAAGACGACGCCGGCCGGGTTGTCCAGGCCGAGCAGGGCAGTCTGCTTGATCAGGGGCAGGATGATGACCGGAAACGGGATGAACATGGCCGAGAGCAGGTACACGAAGGAACCGCGGAAGAACCGGTGGTTCCAGTTCCGTGCGATCGCGTAAGCCACCAGCGAGCTGCATGCCAGAGAGCCGAGCACGCTGAAGACGGTAACGAAGGCCGTGGACATGAAGGCCCGCGGGAAGTTGGTGGCCACGTATGCTGCGGCGAAGTTTTCCCAGTTCATCGGGGCGGGCCAGGCAAGGCCGGTCCCGGTGCCGATCTGGTCCGGGGACTTCAGAGCCATGGCCACGGTGAAGTACAGAGGAAGCAGCACTGTCAGCGAGGCCACCAGCATCAGGGCGGTGAGCCACCAGTTGACCTTGAAGCCTTCGCGGCCGGACCTGCGGTTCCTGCGGGTTGTCGCCTTCGTCGCGGCGGGCGCGGAGCGGGTGAGAGTTGGTGAAGCCATTAGAGAGAAACCCCCCGGCGCTGGATGAGGCGCAACTGGATGACGGAGATCAGCAAGGCGATCAGGAAGTAGATGACGGCGTTGGCCATCTGGTACGAGTAGTCGCCGCCCGTGAAGCCGGAGAAGATGCGCATGGCCACTGACTGCGTCGCCATGCCGGGACCGCCTCCGGTGAGGCCCACGATGATCTCGTACGTCCCCAGGAACCCCTTGAAGCCGAGGATCACGTTGATCACCAGGTAGCCAAGGATGAGGGGCAGCGTGAGGCTGAGGAACTGCCGGAAGCTGCCGGCCCCGTCCAGGTCTGCGGCTTCATAGACTTCGGAGGGCACGCTCTGGAGGCCGGCGAGGTAAATGATGGTGGCGCCGGGCGCGGCCTGCCACACGGTGACCAGCACAATGGCCAGCCAGGCGAGGTTTTCGTTGGCCAGGATGCTGGTGGCCAGCGGCGTGACGCCGAACCGCTCGGCGAGGACCGGAAGCGTGTTCGAGAACAGGTAGTTGAAAACGAAGGACACGATCAGGGCGGACAGCACCATGGGGATGAAAAAGACGGTGCGGATGCCGGTGCGCCACTTGATCTTCGCGTTCAGGCCAAGGGCGATGGCAAGTGCCACGACGTTCACCACCACGGTGGTGGTCAGGGCAAAAACGAACGTGAAGATGTACGACTGCAGGACAGCCGGATCCTTGAAGATGTTGACGTAGTTGGAGAGCCCGATGAACTTCCAGTCGCCGTAGCCGGCGTAGTTGGTCAGGCTGAAGAACACTCCCACCAGTGCGGGCAGGGTGATGAAGAAGGCGAACAGCGCCAGGACCGGCACCACCATCCAGTAGTACGTGGGGTCGATCCGGCCCTTGGACCGGACAGGTGGCGTTTCTGCGGAGACTGCGCGCGGGGACGGGGCTGCCTCGGCCGCCAGGGAAGTTGTGGTCATGGAGGCTCCTGGAATCGGGGCGGGCATCAGACGGCTGTCCGTTCGGCGACACGGCGCCATTCGTCGTCGAGCGCGGTGAGGAACTGGTCGCCGTTCTTGCCGTACACAAAGGACTGGATGTAGTTGTTCACCGGAACTGAGGGCGGGAAGTACGTGACGGCGCCCTGGAAGTAACGGGCGTCCTTGATGGAGTCGTTGAGCCCGCTGATCTGCGGGTTGGTTACCGCCGGCGCGTCCTTGAGCGGTGAGAACGCTGCGTTCTTTTCGTTGTAGGTGTTCACCACGGCCGGCTCCAGCAGGTAGCTGACGAACCGCCGCGCCGCTGCCATGTTCGGGGTGTTCCGGGTGATGGAGAGCGCCATGTCCACGTTGACCCGTGCCTTGGTCTCGTCCGGATTGTTGGTCACGGGCAGCGGGAAGGTGCCCAGCCGGATCGCCGGATTGGCGGCCACAAGCTGGGACAGGGCCCACGGCCCCTGCAGGTACATGGCTGCCTGGCCCTTGGCGAAAGCAGCATTGCCGTCAGCGTAGTTCTTGCTGGCTGCGCCGTTCTGCGCGTAGGACGCCAGCTGCAGCATCTTGGGCAGCGCCGGACCGAAATTGTTGGTGAAGGATTCGGGGGCTGCCGTGCTGATGCGGGCGCCGGCGGCGGTGAGGTTCGTGAAGAATTCGGCGACGTCGAGTGAGCCGCCGGCGACGTAGTCGAACATGCCCTGCGCAAGGGTCCAGGTGTCCTTGTAGGTCCCGTAAATCGGGGCGGTTCCGGCCGCCTTGAAGGTTTCGCAGGCTGCCACGAATTCGTCCCAGGTGGTGGGGACGGCCACGCCGTTGGCTTCGAAGATGTCCCGGTTGTAGATGACGCCGGCCGCAGCTACCGAGAACGGCAGGGCGCTGGTCTCCTTGCCGTTGTACCGGCCCCAGGAGCTGATGAGCTCCTGCATCTCCGGGTTGATGGTGGAGGCCGCCGGGAGGCCGGCGAGGTCGGCGAAAATACCCTTCTTCACGAAGTCGGCAGTGGCCTGGGCGAAGCCGCGGGTCACGACGTCGGGCGGATCGTTCCGCACCAGGCCGGGAACAAAGTTGCCCTCATTGAAGTCCTGGATGACCCGGATGTCCGGGTTCAGTGCCTCGAAGTCCTTGATCACCTGGTTGAAGTAGTCCACCACTTCCGGCTTGTTCTGCATGAAACGCAGGGTGGTGACGCCGTCCTGCTTGCTGGGATTGGCGCCGGCGCCGCAGCCGGTGAGGGGCAGGACGGCGGCAGCGCCCGCCAGGCCAGCGGCCCGGAGCACGGAACGCCTGCTGGGCAGCGATGCGGTGACAGGGGCGCTCACAGGGCCGTGGCTGACGTACGGATCTGGCACCGACGGGGCCGGGACTGGGGCGGGCAGTGCTTCGGGATGCAGTTCACAGTTGCTCCTTTGCAAAAGGCGGAAGTGGAGGGCCGGAGGTAAGGCCAGTGGCCGGCGGCCGTCCGGCCACCACGCTCCAAGCTATTTATTTGGAATCTAAATTTAGTTCCTCAAGTATTATGTGGTGCAAAGCACAGAGAGGTCAACACCATGTCGGAAGTTTCCTCGGCAACGCCGCAGTTGCTGCGGCGCGTGAGCGCCGGAGCTGTCCTGGATTTCATGCGCGCCTCGGACGCGGTGACGGTCACGGAAGTCATGGAGGCCACCGGACTCACCCGCGCCACGGCCATTTCCGTGTGCGAGGACCTCATGGAACGGGGCTGG
>DATCVX010000501.1:0-3786 GCA_036566705.1 Arthrobacter sp.
GGACGGCAGCGACAATCCGGACTGGCAGCTCTATGCCATCAGGCCCACGGAACTGGAGTTCTGGCAGGCCCGCCACGACCGCCGGCACGTCCGGCACCGCTACGGACCGGACGGCATTCCGCTCAGCTAGGATGGGCGCCATGACTGCCCCCGCACCGGCCGACGTGCTCGCCGAACTGCACAAAGCCGCCGCCATCGTTGCCTCAACCGCCGCGAAATTCACCGATGAGGACGTCAAAGCGCCCTCAGCCCTGCCCGGCTGGACCCGCGGGCACGTCCTGGCGCACCTGGCCGGCATCACCAACGCCATGGCCCGGCAGCTGGAATATGCCGCCCGCGGTGAAACCGTTGAGCTGTACGACGGCGGCCAGGACGGACGCAACAAGGCCATCGAGATGGCCGCACGGCACAGCGCCGACGCCCACCGCGCGGATCTGGACGCCGGCCTGGACCGGGCGCTGAAAGCCTTTGATGCGCTGGAAGCCGGCTCGGGCTGGCAGGTAGCCATTGCCTACCGCGGGGGAGTGGTCCTCGACGGCGGGCTGGCGCTGTGGCGTGAACTGGTGATCCACACTGCCGACCTTGGCACCGGGTACGGCCCGGAGACCTGGAGCCGGCCGTTCTGTGAACACCTCTTCGACTTCCTGGCTGCCCGTGTGATGCCGGGGGACAAGCTCGTGCTTCAGCCGCTCGGGCTCCCGCCAAGGACGGTTGGCACCGGCGGACGGTCCACCGTCATCAGCGGCATGATCACCGACATCGCAGCCTGGCTGGCCGGCCGTGAACCGTCCCTTGGCAGCCTGCGGGCATCGGCCGCTGCAGACGGCGTGGACCTCCCGGAACTGCTGCCGTGGCCGTCCGGGACGCCCGCAGCGAAGTAGCCCCTAGCCGCCTTCGCGGGCCAGCAGGCTTTCCGTTGCCTCACGCTCCAGCAGGCTCTCCTTAATGGCCAGGCCCCAGCGGAACCCGCCCAGGGAGCCGTCGGTGCGGATCACGCGGTGGCACGGCACAAACAGGGCTGCCGCGTTGAAGGCGCAGGCGCTGGCCGCAGCCCGGACCGCTTTCGGATTTCCGGACAGCTCGGCGTACTCCATATACGTAACCGGGGATCCGGGGCTGACCGTCCTCAGCACATCCCAGGCGTGGGACCGGAAGGGACCCGACTTCTGCCGCACGGGGATGGCCATGGCGGGCGCGGGGTCGCCGGTGTAGAAGGCCTCCACTGCCCGGGAAACGGGACCCAGATCAGTCACGGCCTCAACATCATCCGGACGGAGCTCAGGGTGGATCTGCCCGGTCAGCTCTCCGGGCCCGGCGGTCCAGCCGGAGGCCAGGACCACACCGTCCTGCGCGAGGATGGTGAACGGGCCGTCCGGGGTGGACATCACTAACAGCTGGGCTTTCATTGCATCGCTTTCTCTAGAATGGCTTGTTCATGTCTGGGGGCTCTCGGCGCCGCAGCGGCGCGCCACAGGTGCATGGTGGCGTAGGACCGCCACGGGCTGACCTCACGGAAATCGGGGGTGGGCACATCGGGGCTCAGCGGTCCGGGGCCGGGAGTCACGCCAAGGGCCCGGATCCCGTTTCGCACCGCGGCGTCGTTGGCCAGGAACACGTCCGGCGCGCCCAGGACGCGCATCGCCACATAGCCCACCGTCCAGGGACCCACGCCGGGAAGGGGAAGCAGTTTGGCCCCCAGCCGTGGCAGGTCGTCGCCGTAGCCGAAATCCAGCCGCCCCTCGGCCAGGGCAGAGGCCGCTGAGCGGACGGCGTCGATCCGGCGCTGCGGACCGCGCAGCAGTGTGTATCCCTTCTCCGCGATCTCGGCCGCTGTGGGAAACAGCCTGTCGAGCCCTTCGGCGGGCATCAGGCTCGCAGTGCCGGCAGCGGACAGCTGCGTCAGCGCGGTCCGGGCGGCAGCCACCGTGATCTGCTGCCCGATCATGGCCCTGACAAGGAGTTCCTGCGGGTCGACCGCACCCGGCAGCCGGATGCCGGGGGCGCTGGCCACAGAGGCGGCAAGCCTGGGATCGCCGGCCAATGCGCCGTCGATGGCCACCGGATCGGCGTCGAGGTCGAAAAGCCGGCGCACCCTGCTGAGCAGGGCCGGCAGGTCCCGGAGGTCCACCGCGCCGATGGTGAGGGTCAGCGGCCGTCCGGGCGCGCCGCCGTCGTAATTCACGCTGAACCGGGCATCACCGTGTGGCAGCCGCAGCGTCCGGGCGTACGACGCCGGTGTCCCCACCTCGATCCCCGGGATCGCCCTGACGGCGAGGAAGGCAAAGATACCGGGATCGAATGGTTCGCGGTAGGGCAAAGTCAGTGTCAGTGAGGTGGCCGCCGTTCCGGCCTTGTGGTGCCGCGCCGTGGCGCGCAGGGCGGTGGGCGTCATGGCGAACACCTCCACCATGGTTTCGTTGAACTGCCGGACACTGCTGAAGCCGGACGCGAACGCGATGTCCGCCAGCTTCATGGCGGTGGAAACCAGCAACGTGCGCGCGGTCTGCGCACGGCTGGCCCGGGCCAGGGAGAGCGGTCCGGCGCCGAGTTCGTGGCTGAGGATCCGGTTCAGCTGGCGTGCCGAATAACCGAGCCGGGCCGCCAGGCCCTCCACGCCGTCCCGGTTGATGACGCCGTCGTTGATCAGGCGCATGGCCCGGCCGGCGAGATCCTGCCGGACGTTCCACGCCGGGGTCCCGGGCACCGCCTCGGGAAGGCAGCGTTTGCAGGCGCGGTAGCCGGCGTCGTGCGCCGCGGCGGATGTTTCGTAGAACGTGACGTTGGCCGCCTTGGGGGTCCGGGCGGGGCAGGACGGACGGCAGTAGATCCCGGTGGTCCGGACAGCGGTATAGAACTGCCCGTCGAACCGGGTGTCGCGCGCATCGATCGCACGGTAGCGCTGCCAGAAGTCCATGCCCCCTATCCTGCCAGCCCGGGACACCACCTGCTAGCGGAAATCGGACATGGCCGTGGATGGTCAGGACGCTTAGGTAGAGTCGGACCATGACCGTCCGCCCGACGCCGGCCGACCCGGACCAGCTGCGTGAACTGCTGTCCGGCGACGCGCGGCGGATCGCCCCGCAGCTGCTGGGATCCGTCCTGAGCCACAACAGCCACGAGGGAACGGTGGCCGTGCGGATCACCGAAGTGGAGGCGTATATGGGGCCCGGCGATTCCCTGCACCCGGACCCCGGCTCACACACATTCCGCGGTCCGACGGCGCGCAACGCGCCCATGTTCGGACCGGCCGGCCACCTTTACGTCTACTTCACGTACGGCATGCACTACTGCGCCAACATTGTCTGCGGCCCTCCGGGCGTGGCATCCGCTGTCCTGCTGCGCGCCGGTGAGGTCGTGGAAGGTGTCCGCCTGGCGGAGGTGAGGCGGCCGACGTCGAAATCTCCACATGACCTGGCAAGCGGACCGGCCCGGCTGGCCACCGCCCTGGCCCTGACAACGGCCGATAGCGGACGGGATGGGCTGAGCGAACCCTTCGAGCTGCAGCTGCCGGAAATCCCCGCAGCAGACGTCAGTTCCGGACCCCGGGTGGGCGTCTCCGGAGACGGCGGCTCCCACGACTATCCCTGGCGCTTCTGGCTGCCTGGGGATCCCACAGTGTCCCGCTACAAGGCGGCAAAGCCGCGCCCGGCGAAGTTTCAATCACGTTAACCGAAATGGTTGTAGAATGGACGGTCTGTCTTTTGCGATAGGGGAACGTTTAATGCTCGACGCCGATTTGGCCCACGAACGGGACTATGTTGCTGGCCTGTATGCGCGGCTGGAAGA
>DATCVX010000502.1:0-1927 GCA_036566705.1 Arthrobacter sp.
CAGCGCGGCAGTTGCCACCGCTGTCGCCCGGGCGTCGTGCCGGGGGCTTCCCTGCCCGGGTGCCCGGTCGCCTCCGGGCCGCCAGATCCCCCAGACGCGCATGGCCCAGAGCAGCAGAGCCGTGATCGGGAGAAGGGACCAGGCCAGGACCTCGCGGGGCAGCTCCTCCGGGAAGACCGAGAAGACGTAGATCATGAGCCAGTGCACAGCGGCGAGCAGCGCGGCGGCAGCCAGGACGGCGGCGGCGGGAAGCATTAGATCCGGCCGGCGGGCGGCAGCGGTACTCGCGTTCCGGCGCCGGCCGCCGTGCCAGAGCAGGTAAGCGAGGCCCACGGCCCCGGCAGCCCAGGCAATCCACAGCACCGGCCCGTCGACGAGCCGAAGGTCTTCGAGGATGTCCACCGCGGCTAGCGCCAGGTGCCGACGCCGATGACCGGCCCGGCCTCAAGCCAGGACGACAGACCGGTGTAGGCATCAAACCGCATCGCGAGCAGGACGTCCTGCCCCTCGTACCGGAGTTCCACGATCACGGCGTCGGGCTGGACCTTGACGAGCTCGGATTCGGTGGGCTTGCGCCGGCCGACCAGCTCCAGCGAGCTGCGGCGGAATGTGTGCTTCGGCCGCATGCTCAGCGAGGCAAGGCGGAACCACTCAAGGTCGTTGTCCTGATAACGACAAACCCCCATCTGCCAGCTGTTCCCAGCCGTGCAAATGGAGGCGTCCACCGTGCCCAGGGCGCGCCGCAGATTGAAGCGGCGCACCCCGGAAAGGCACAGTGCAAATACCAGCAACGCAAAGATCGTTGCCAGGACGATGAACGGCAAAACAGTATCGTTCATCAAGGTCGTGCTAGCGGATCCCCGCAGTAGCGGCGTCGCCCGTTTGGGCGTTGTCAGCAACAATGACGACCCGGTTGTTGTCGACGGAGAAGAATCCGCCGTCGACCTCTACAGCAATGCGGTCACCGGTCACCGGCTGGATTGCCAGTTCACCTTCGGCCAGAATCGCCAGCAGGGGCGAGTGGCCGGGCAGGATTCCGATTTCACCATCGCTGGTGCGGGCCTTGACCATCTTGGCCGCTCCGGACCACACGAAGTGATCCGCTGCGACAATCTCAACCTCAAGCTCAGCCATATTACTTGGTCTGTTCCTGGATCTTGGCCCACTGGCGCTCGACGTCATCCAGGCCGCCGACGTTGAAGAACGCCTGCTCTGCGATGTGGTCGAGGTCGCCGTCGCAGATGGCGGTGAAGCCTTCAACGGTGTCCTTGATGGAAACCGTGGAGCCCTCGACGCCGGTGAACTGCTTGGCGGTGTAGGTGTTCTGGGACAGGAACTGCTGGATACGGCGTGCACGCGACACGACGATCTTGTCCTCTTCCGAGAGTTCGTCAACGCCGAGGATGGCGATGATGTCCTGGAGTTCCTTGTTCTTCTGCAGGATCTGCTTCACGCGGACAGCCGTGTTGTAGTGATCCTTGCCGATGTACTGGGGGTCCAGGATTCGGGAGGTCGACGTCAGCGGGTCAACGGCCGGGTACAGACCACGGGAGGCGATTTCACGGGAAAGTTCCGTGGTCGCGTCGAGGTGTGCGAAGGTCGTGGCCGGGGCCGGGTCGGTGTAGTCATCTGCGGGAACGTAGATGGCCTGCATCGAGGTGATGGAGTGGCCCTTGGTGGACGTAATGCGCTCCTGGAGGAGGCCCATTTCGTCGGCAAGGTTGGGCTGGTAGCCCACGGCCGAAGGCATGCGGCCGAGGAGGGTGGAAACCTCGGAACCTGCCTGCGTGAAGCGGAAGATGTTGTCGATGAAGAGCAGCACGTCCTGGTTCTGGACATCGCGGAAGTACTCCGCCATGGTCAGTGCGGACAGTGCAACGCGCAGACGCGTTCCAGGCGGCTCATCCATCTGGCCGAATACAAGGGC
>DATCVX010000503.1:0-5485 GCA_036566705.1 Arthrobacter sp.
GTGGAGGAAAAGTCCCGACTTTCGGGTCCTCCGGTGTGGGGTGTTCAAAACCGCTACTTCAGAAGAACGCGGACTTTCGACCGCGCGTACTGCCTGAACTACCAACTGCATAAACACAACAACAAAATCAACTGTACAGGACTTTCCGGACAGCATTTACCACAACTCATTAAAGGGCGGTGACCGAGCCGCATGCAGCCAGGCCGCCCGCCGCCGTCGTGCCTTGCACGCCGGACCTGTACTCGACGGCAGCACGGGCATATCCTGCCAACAGATCCAGCCCGCCCCTACCCCGGGAGAACAACCATGGAGATGCCCAAGGCGTCCGACGCCGACAAGGAACGTTTCCGCTCAGTGGTCCCGGACCGTCCGGACGTGGTGGTGAAGCCGATGTTCGGCAACCTCGGCGCGTTCGTGAACGGCAACATGTTCGCCGGGCTGTTCGGCCCGGTCATCGGGGTAAAGCTCGACGACGAGGCCCGGGTGGAGCTCGAAAGCACCGAGCGGACGGTCCCGTTCGGGCCGGCCGAGAGGCCCATGGCGGGCTACGCGGGATTGCCGGAGGTGTGGAACGCAGAGGGCGACGGCGACGACGCCCGGGTGCGGGCCTGGGTGGAGAAGGCGCTGGACCACGTTGCCACCCTGCCGCCGAAGGAACCAAAGGAACGCAAGCCCAAGGCCGCAAAGAAGTAGCCCCACGTCCCGCGACGAGCCGATCCCCCAGGACGCTCTCTCACTTCCTGCAGGTTTCTGGGCCACCCTCTACCACTTCCTGCAGGTTTCTGGGCCACCCTCTATCACTACCTGCGCCTCAAGGGCCGACCGGCCGCGAATAACATCGTGGTTGAGAGGGGGAGGCCCAGAGATCTGGCCGGCCTGGGCACATGCAGCCGCACCTGTCGAACCCCACCGTCCGGGCGTAGCATCCTGCCATGGAATCTATTCGGGTCATCCTGCTTCCCGGGAGCGTGCTTCCGGTGCAACCCGCCTACGGCGAACTGATCAAAGCCCTGGGGCCGGACGTCCATGCCGTCGCCAAGGACCTCGAGCTCTACGCAGGCGACGAGCCTCCGGCAGACTGGACCCTGGACCACGAGGTCGACGGCGTGCTGCGCGAGGCCGATTCCCTAGGGTGGGAGACCTTCCATCTGGTGGGGTATTCCGGTGGCGGCGCCGCAGCGCTGGCGTTCGCCGCCAAGCACCCTGACAGACTGCTCAGCCTGGCGCTGCTTGAGCCTGCCTGGGCCGGGAGCTGGGACTGGAGCCCTGCCCACGCAGCGCTCTGGAAGCAGTACGAGCAGCTGGAATCACTGCCTCCCGAGCAGTTCCTGCCCGCTTTCATGAGGCTGGGAGTGAAGCCCGACGTCGTCCTGCCGCCACCGCCGGACGGTCCCCCGCCGCCGTGGATGGCCAAGCGGCCCGCGGGCATCAAGGCCTTCCTGCGCACCTTCAAAACCTATGACCTGGACAGGGCGCGTCTGGCCGCCTTTCGGCCGCCCGTGTTCTTTGCGCTGGGCGGCCTGAGCAACCCGGATGACTACGGCGAGATTGCCACCCGGCTGGCACGGGTGTTCTTCCCGGACTTCCATCTGGAGGTCTTCCCCAAGCGCCACCACTTCGACCCGCCGCACCGGGTCGAGCCCGAGCGCCTGGCTGGGTTGCTCCGGCGGCACTGGGAGGCGGCCGAAGGCAAGGGCTGACACGTACCAGCAGGTCCCCGCAGTTGCTACGATTGCTACGGAGGCAATCATGGCAACTATTCCGCACCGTGAACTGCGCAACGAAAGCAGCAAGATCCTTGAGCGCGTGAAGAACGGCGAGACGATCGACGTCACCAACAATGGCGAAATCGCCGCGACGCTCATCCCGCCGTCGGCCTCGCCTTTTGAACGTCTGCTCCTGGCAGGCCAGGTCCGCCCGGCGACGGGGCCCGTCGATTTCCTCGCCCTGCCGCGCGTCACCTCAGAATCCAGCACGGCGGAGATTCTGGACGACCTTCGTGGCGACCGTTGATTATCTATGTAGATACCTCGGCCGTTCTCAAACTCGTGGTGGAGGAGCTGGAATCATCCGCCCTTGCCGAGTACCTCTCAACAGCCGTGTCCCGGAATGACCGGCTGGTGGCTTCGATGCTGCTCTACACCGAGCTCCACTGCGCCGCGCATCGTCGTGGTTTCCCCGGCGAGCTGGTCAATGCGACTCTAGGCGGCATCAATCTTGTTGACCTTGCACGATCCGACCTAATGTATGCTGCTGCCCTGCCTGGCAAGCTGCGCAGCGCCGACGCCATTCACCTGGCAGCAGCAATCCGCCTGCAGGCAGATCTTCTCGTGGCCTACGACTCCGAACTTTTGGCCGCAGCTGTTGATGCCGGCCTGAACGTCCTCTCGCCAGGTGAGCAGGCTGGGCCTCCGGGTCGTTGAACCCCTCGAAATCCAGCGGCTGAGCGGTCGATCCCCTATCGGAGGCAGTGGCAGCCCGAAGACCGGCTACCGGCCTGGATCTCGGGGAGTGGCACCTGCACTATCCCCAGCTCGTCTCGATTCACTCCTGCCGGTTTCCGAAATCTGTTCAATGAAATCCTGGTCGTCGCTGGCACGGTCAGCGGCGGCAACTGCCAAGGCTTGCCGCCGCGCGTCACGCTTGAAGTCGTGCGTGCGTGCGTCCGGCACCCACACCTGAATCTGCCGGAACCCAGGCTCGCGCATCCGCTACCCCGGGAACCCAAAGCAGGGGAAGAACTCCTCCACACCGGGGCGGGCAACTTCGATGCAGCGTGCCTTCACCTGTTCCAGGACTGCGTTGGTGTCCGTGCCCGCGGTTGTCTGTCCGTTCACCACCACCGACACAGTTGCCGTGGCTGCCCGCCTGAGGTTGTTGTCGACCGAGTTGACGTTGCCCGCGCCCGGGATGTTCTCGTGCGAGCTGAGGGTGTCATGTTCGAGCGGGCCGGTGCCGGTCCACGACGCCGAGAGGCTGAGGGTGACGGGCTTCCCGTCCCCGTCGGATCCGGCCAAGTCGGTGTTAATGGAGGCGCTGGTGAGTCTCGGTTCAGCCTCCAGGGGTGCAAAGTTTTGGCCGTCGGCCTGGAACAGCACTACCCCGCGGCCGGGCGCCGCACAGATGTCGGAGACGCGCACGAACACGCTGGTCAGGCCCTGCTTGTTCACGGGGCCGGGCTGGGCAGCGAACATGCCCGCCATCGACGAGACGAAGATTTCGGTCCGCGCGCAGCCGACGGTTTCTACCACCGCCGCAGAGCCATGCGACGACGAAATCGTGTGGTAAATGTTGGGAGCAGCTCCGGCCGGTGCCGCACCCAGGGCAACCATGGCCGCCGTCGACAGCCCGATGAACAAGCGTTTCATGACGATTCCTTTGTCCGCTGCTCTCAGGTTAGGCCTCCCAAATATTGCAGTCCATAGGGACGTCTGGAGGGCGACGCAAGGCCCCCTGGAGGGCGCAGCAGGGTGCCGAACAGTGCACACTTGCCCGTGTAGATGAGGTCGGCCGAGTTGTCGATGAGGCCACTCGCCGGCAGCGTCGCGGTCGGTACCAGCAGTCGTCGCCGAGCCCGCTTTCCTCGATGGGAAGCAGGCGCCGTGAACGCTCATCTCCCCCACCCCGTCAAAGAATCAGTGCTGACACCAGCACCCGGGTGGCTTGCGATCACGGCGTCGGCAGTGCCACCCCGCGGCCCTTCTGGAACGGGCTCCCGCCCGCGCGCTCCGGCCACACGTCGAAAACCGGCAGGGTCTCACCCCCGCACGACGCGGTCTCGGCGGTCAACTGCCCCTGCACCAGCGGACGCGTATCCAGATCCGCCAGTAGATAAAGCCCCATTCGTTGAGAATGACCGCCCTGTCGGCCAGCGTGGTCCCAAAGTAGGAAACGTAGCCTTCCGCGTCCACCATCAGGGGCGTGACCTTCGCGGTGAACCCCGCCGGCCAGCGAAGGCAGACCTTCTCGGTACTGTTCGCAAAGGTGAAGCAGGCCTCAGACCCGGCAACGTAGCCGCGCACCTCGCCGTCCCTGGAACCGTCTGCGGCCTGCGTGCCCCAGATCCTGTCGGGCGCGGATGCAGCCAACGAACCGCCGTCGTGCGTGGCGACGGGCACGTCCCCTTCCGGTGCCACAGTGATGCGCGACTGCAGGTCACCACCGATCTCCAGCGGTTCATCGGTGACGGGGTCCACGGTGGCCGCCGTCCTGATGTTCTGGATCTCCAGCAGCGCATGCGGCGCCTCCATCAGATGCAGCCCTCCATCGTCGGACAGCTCACTGGAGCTGAAGCCATCCCAGCAGGTGAGCAGCACGCAGCCCGGCAAGTGTAAGGAGGATCGTTGATTTCCCCGGTCCGGCCCGGTTTGAGCCGCCGCAACGAGTTAACAGTTCTTGTCACGCAGTTAACCACCTATTCACGCCGACCTCAGAACCAGTCCAACCCGCCTCCGTAGGTTCGAAGGCATGGACAACATTTCACGCAGATCCCTGATTTCCGCCGGCCTCGGGGCCGGGCTGGTCGCCGCCCTGCCGGGTGCCGCCGTCGCCGTTTCAACAGCGGACGACGCCGGTCTCCGCACCGATCCGTTTATGCTCGGCATCGCCTCGGGCGAGCCGTGGCCGGACGGCTTTGTGATCTGGACGCGGCTGGCGCTGGATCCGATCGCGGAGGACGGCCTGGGCGGCATGCCCTCCCGCGACGTCGCGGTCGCCTGGGAAGTAGCTGAGGACGCCGGCATGCGCTCCGTAGTAGCCCGCGGCGTCGAAACCGCCAGGATCGAAACCGGGCACTCAGTCCACGTCGAACTCAAGGGCCTCAAGCCGGGGCGCGAGTACTTCTACCGGTTCCGCACCGGCCGGCACATCAGCGCGGTGGGCCGCACGCTCACCAGCCCTGCCCCGCACGAGACGCCGGCGGCGCTGGCCATGGCGTTCGCCAGCTGCTCGCAGTACGAGCACGGCTACTTCACCGCCTACAACCGGCTCGCGCAGGACCACCCGGACCTGGTGCTGCACCTGGGCGACTACATGTACGAGTACAAAAAGGGCAGCTATGTGATCGGCGGCGGCAACCCGCGAGACCACCAGGGACCCGAGACCTCCAGCCTGGCCGGCTACCGGCAGCGGCACGCGCAGTACAAGTCCGACGCCGATCTGCAGGCCGCGCACGCCATCGCACCGTGGCTGGTGGTCTGGGATGACCACGAGGTGGACAACAACTGGGCGGACGAGGTCCCGGAGAATACGGACGCGGCCCAGCTGAACGACACCACGGAGCGTTTCCGGCAGCGCCGGGCCGCCGCGTTCCAGGCGTATTACGAGAACATGCCGTTGCGGGCCGCGTCCGTGCCGGCCGGGTTCGACATGAAGATCTACCGCACCATCCAGTGGGGCCAGCTGGCCAACTTCCACATGATGGACACCCGGCAGTACCGCGACGACCAGCTCGCCGGCGACGGCTGGAAGAAGAACGTCACCGAAC
>DATCVX010000504.1:0-1522 GCA_036566705.1 Arthrobacter sp.
AGGCCCAGCTTCTTTGCGACGTTCTTCCCCAGCCCCCGGTTCACAAGCTGGGTGTATTTGTCGGTCATCCGGTCCCCCTACAGTGCTTCGAGAATTGCGACGACGCCCTGGCCGCCGGCAGCGCAGATGGAGATGAGGCCACGTGCCGGCCGTCCGTCCACGCTGCCCTTGGCGTGCAGCATCTTGGCCAGCGAGGCAACTATGCGGCCTCCAGTCGCGGCAAAGGGATGGCCGGCTGCCAGGGATGAGCCGTTGACGTTCAGTTTGGTGCGGTCGATCCTGCCGAAAGCTCCGCCCAGGCCAAGCCGCGTGCGGCCAAACTCCTCGTCCTCCCAGGCGGCCAGGGTGCTCAGGACTGTGCCGGCGAAGGCTTCGTGGATCTCGTAGAAGTCGAAGTCCGCCAGGGTGAGTCCGTTGCGGGCGAGGAGCCGCGGCACGGCGAACGCGGGTGCCATCAGGAGCCCGTCCTTGCCGTGGACGAAGTCGACGGCGGCCGCCTCCCCGTCCACAACGGCTGCAAGCTTGGGGAGGTCGTGGGCGTCAGCCCATTCCTCGGCGGCCAACAGGACAGTGGAGGCTCCATCTGTCAGCGGGGTGGAGTTGCCTGCGGTCATGGTGGCTTCTGCGCCAAGGCTCTTGCCGAACACAGGCTTGAGCGTGGCCAGTTTTTCCAGGGTGGTGTCGGCACGCAAGTTGGAATCCCGTGTCAGCCCGCGGTATGGCGTCAGCAGGTCGTCAAAAAACCCGGCGTCATAGGCGGCAGCGAGATTGCGGTGGCTGGCGAACGCCAGCTGGTCCTGCGCCTCGCGGGAAACATTCCACTGGGCGGTAGTCAGAGCCTGGTGTTCACCCATGGAGAGACCTGTACGCGGCTCGCCCGTGTTGGGGGCATCGGGAGAAAGATCCTTGGGCCGCAACCGGCTGAGTACCTGCAGCCGCTGCGGCAGGGTCTTTGCCCGGTTGAGGTCCAGCAACACCTGCCGCAGGCCTTCACTCACCGCGATCGGGGCATCGGATGCGGAATCCACTCCCCCGGCAATGGCTGAGTCGATCTGGCCGAGCTTGATCTTGTTGGCAAGGCCGAGGACGGTTTCCAGCCCCGTTGCGCACGCCTGCTGCAGGTCGTAGGCCGGCGTCTCGGCGGACAGCGCAGATCCAAGGACCGCTTCACGCGTCAGGTTGAAATCGCGGGAGTGCTTGAGGACGGCGCCGGCGGCAACCTCGCCGATCCGTTCCTCCTGGAGACCGAACCTGGCAATGAGGCCGTCCAGTGCGGCGGTCAGCATGTCCTGGTTCGACGACTTGGTGTAGGCGCCGCCGGACCGCGCAAACGGGATCCGGTTTCCGCCCACAACCACGGCCCTGCGGAGCGTCGGAACGGCTGCGGCTGCAACCGGGGTGCTGGATTCCTGGGGTCCTGTGACGGACTGTCCCTCGACGGACATCGGTGTCTCCTCTGATTCTGGTCTGTTACCGATACCCAGCGTACCTGATACGCTGGGTATCGTGAACAATCCCCAGA
>DATCVX010000505.1:0-9229 GCA_036566705.1 Arthrobacter sp.
CCCGGTAACGCCGGCGCCGACTTCGACGATGGTGCCTGCGCCCTCGTGGCCGAGGATGACGGGGAGGTTGAGGTTGAAGGCCTGGGCGGAGGGGGTCCATTCGTAGAGTTCCCGGTCGGTGCCGCAGAGGGACGCAGCCCCTACCTGGATGACGACTGACCCTTCTGTGGCTTTGGGGTCTCCGGCGTCGGTGACGTATGTAACGCCTCGTTCAGCCGCGTTTTTTACTACTGCCCGCATTGGGGGCCGCCTTTCATTGGTTCTGGTGATGCGTGGGGGAATGCATGGATGGGTATCAGCCGGGGAGTTGGCCGGCGAAGCGGCGCAGGATGTTGACGGGGCCGACCTGTCCGCCCTTGAGCAACAGGCGGCATCCGGCGACCGCGGAGCCGCCGTCAGCCTGCAGGATCGGGCCTGCGGTAACGAACTGGTCCGAGACGCGCAGTTCGCGCACGCCCATGGCGATGAGTGCGTGGCTGGAGGTATCTCCGCCGCACACGGCGATGTCCCGGGTGAGCCCGGCTGTGGCCATACGGGCGGCGATGCCTCCGATCAGTGCGCCGACGTAGCCGGCATCAGCCGGTTTGGCGGCTCCATAACGGGGATCCCCGGGACCCCGGGTGGTGTGGACGACGACGTTCCGGCCCTTCTGAAGGGCTGCTGAAACGCGCCGGTCCAGAGCGGTTACGGCCCCGGCGTCATGCCCCTGCAGCAGTTCGGCGGATACGGGCACGTCCTCCCAGCCCTGGGAGATGGCGTCGTTGATCTGCTCTGCTGTGGTGCTGGAAGCAGAGGCGCTGATGGCCAAAACGGGTCCTGATGGCTGCTGCGGTCCGGGTATGCGCGGAGTCTGATCCGACGAGATGGATCGTGCCAGTGCTGCCATGATGCCGCCGGATCCTACGACGATGGAGGGCCCGTGGCCGTGCTCTTCCCGTGTGAGTGCTTCGGCGACGGCGTCCATGTGGTGTTCGTCCACGGCATCGACCACGAAGGCTCGTGCTCCGGGCTCCCGCCGGCGGTCGGCCCAGGCGTCCTTGAAGGTGCCGTCCTCGTAAGCGGGCAGGTGGATGGCACCAGGAACTTCCCCGGTGCCGAGCTGTTCGGCGAGGACCTGGCGCAGGTCCGCTTCGGCCATGGGGGTGGACGGGTGCCCGGACACGACGGGGTGGCGGTCCAGCCGGTAGATGTGGCCGGCATGGGTCGCATAGTGGTTGCTGAAAGCGGTGTAGCGGCCGAAGGCCGGCTGGGCCGGCGCCACGGGGATTGGGCCGTGCAGGGGGAACTGCTCATGGAGAAGCTGGATTCCACGGCCGATGCTGCCAACAGTGGTGGAACTGTCGAAGGTGGAGCAGACCTTGTAGAGCAGCACCTCCAGGTTGAGGGCGGCGATGCCGGCCAGATCCCTGCGTACCAGGTTGTCGAATGCTTCCCCGGCCAGGGACCTGGAAGGTCCGGCGATACCGACGACGTCAGCATCTGCGGGAAGTGGCGCGTCGCCAATGACGAGGACAGCTTCCAGGCCGTAGCGGTGGGACTGGGCAAGGACGTCGGCGGCTCCGGTGAGGTCGTCTGCGACGAAACCGAAAGCGGGCATGTCAGGCACCTTTTCTGAAGGTTTGGACTGCGTGGAGGAGTGCGTCGTCCCCGCCCTGTGATTGCTTTTCCGCTGCCGCCTGGAGGGGTACGCCGGACACGGCAGCGTCCCAGGCCTGGCGCAGGCTGCGCACCCCGGCGCCGGGACCGTCCGGGTGGGCGGCGACGCCGCCGCCGGCGAGCATCATCAGGTCTGTGGAGCCAACGGCTTCGAAGGTGGGTCCGGGGGTGGTGACGTTCTGCCCGGAGGACAGGACAGGCAGAGGTGCGATGGTCTGTCCCAGGGGTTCGAGGAGGCTTCGGATGTTCGCGGCGACCTCTTCGTCGAGTTCGTAGAACTTGCTGCCGAGTCCGCTGGCGTGCAGGTGGTCGGCGCCGGCGAGGCGGGCCATCTGCTGCCAGACCCGGTAGTCCATGCCCAGGGCCTTGGACCGCATCGAGGCCGCCAGGCCGGCGCGGTGGCCGTGGATTGGTACCTGGGCGAAGCTGCGCAGCAGGGCCAGGGCGGGCAGGCCCATGACCGGGATGTTCAGCATCACGCAAGTGCCGCCGGCTTCGATGACGAGGTCGTGGCGCTTCTGCAGTCCGGCGAGGTCGCCGGTGATGTTGAAGGCGTACATGGTGGAGTGGCCGGTAACCTGCTCGGCGGCCCGGATTTCTTCGGTGGCTACCGCGACCCGGCGTTCCAGGGGCAGGTACGCGGGGTCGGTCATGAGTTCGTCGTCTTTGATCAGGTCGATGGAGGCCATCGCCAGGTCCCGGACCACGCGCCGGAATTCCTCTTCGGAGAGTCCGACGTTGGGTTTGACGATGGTGCCGACCATAACGCCCTGGACGTCGCTGATGAGCTTGCGCGTCCCTTCGATGCCGAATGCCGGGCCGGGGTGGGCGGCGACGAAGTCCTCGGGCAGGGCTATGTCCTCCAGGCGGCAGGCGTAAAGGTCGCCCAGTTCGAAGAGGTTGCCGGCGATGGCGGTCTGCAGGGTGGCCAGGTCCGTGCCGACGTTCTCCATGGGGAAATCGACGGTGACAATGGCGGCACGGACCTTCTCGGGAGTTGCCCGGGACGGCAGGGAGGGCCGGCAAGCGCCCAGCTCCTGGACGTTCGAGATGCGTGCGGCGTGCCGTTCACGGATCCGGGCTGACTCGCCGGGGACCGGCAGGAAGGTGCCGCTGGACTGCTCGCCGGCCATGATGGCGGCGGCCTTTTCAGGGTCAATCTCGGACTCCAGGTAGTAGGTGCAGCGCACCGAGCGCGGGTCGCGCATGGGTTCTCCGTCCATGAAGGGGATGTACAAGGAATGGTTCAGACTGCGGTGGGGACCGGGTCGGCCGGCTGGAGGCCTCCGGCCCGCTTCAGGGCCCAGGAGGCGACGATCGGGGCGAGCAGGGCTGTCACGAGGACGGCGGTGGCGGCCTGGGCTGAAGCAGAGGCGACGAAGGGTTCGAACCTCGGGTCGGCGACGGCGACGACCGCGGGAACGGCGACGGCGTTGCCGGCAGTGGTGCCGGCGGCGAATCCGATGCCGCTCTTGGAGCCGCGCTTGAGGATGAACCGGTAGCCGAGATAAGTCAGGCCGCCGGTGAACACGACGACGATCAGGCCGAGGAAGATCCCGGCGAAACCGCCGGTAAGCACGGTCTTCAGGTTGATGCCGGTGCCAACAGCGAAGGACATGAACGGAATCACGATGTTCGGTACGTGGTCCAGGGCCTTCGTCCACTCCCGGTCCACCGCGCCGATGATCAGGCCAATGATGAACGGAATCAGCGCCGCAGCAAAGGCCAGTACCGGGATATCGCCCAGCCCGGAAGCGCCCAGGAAGATCAGGGCCAGGAACGGCCCGTCGTCAAAGGCGCTGGCAACGTAGGCGCCGGTGTCCCGCTCGTCGCCGTATTGGCCGGCGAACGCCAACCAGAGGGCGCCGTTGCTGTTCCCGAAGATTGCCAGCATCGCCAGGATCGACACCCCAGCGATGCCTTCAATGCCAACCACGAGGCCAAGGATCACCGCGATGGTCGCGGGAATCAGGGTCTTGCAGACCAGCACCACGGTTGTGGTGGAGGCGGCGGCTTTGCCGCTGTGGCTGCCGGTGATCTGGGCGCCGGTGGCGAGGATCAGCACGGCAATCAGCGTCAGTGCGCCCTCCTTGAAGAGCGCCGTGGTGAAACCACCGATTTTCAGGGCCTCGGGCGCGAAGGTGTTCATCAGCACGCCCAGCATGAGCGGGATCAGCATCATGCCGGCCGGGACTTTTTGGAGGAAGGCAAACATTGGTAGCCGTGAGCGCCCGGTCCTCAAGTGCAGCTGCGTCATTTTCTCGACCTTTCTACGTCATTGTATGTTCCAGTCGTCGGATCAAGTCCGTACAATTAGTACGTACATTACCTGTGGTATGGATCACCCGTCAAGCAGGAGATGCCAGAACTGCGGACTAAGATGTGCTCAGGCGGCAAAGGAGTCAGTGTGAGTGTGCAACCAGCCGGGGCAGAGCCCCGCGAGCGGGCTAACAGCCTGAACCGGGAAGAGGGTCCACCCCTTCACGCGCAGATCCGGGACATCCTGCACCGGCAGATACTGGAACGGCCGCTCCTCCCAGGCTCTCCCCTTCCCACCGAAGAGGAACTCCAAAAACAGTTCGGTGTCTCCCGCAGCGTCGTACGCCAAGCGCTGTCCGGACTGTCCGACCTCGGGCTGATCCGTCGCCAGCGCGGCCGCGGCAGCGTCGTGGCCGCAGCGCCGGTCCTCCGCAGGCATATCCAGCGCGCCGGCGGGATGGACGAACAGGCCGCCGCGCACGGCCAGCGCCTGCGCACCCATGTCATCGCCGTCGAACATACAGCCCCGCCCGAGCCGGCGGTAGAGGCGCTAAACACCACAAACACGTGGAAAATCGAACGGATCCGCTACCTCGAAGACGTCCCGGTAGCCTTCATGCGCACCTGGGTGCCCCGCGACCTCTTTCCGCACTTCACCAAGGAACTGCTGGAAAATGCCTCACTCCTCGGCCTCATGCGCGAGCACGGCTACCATCCGGCAGGCGGACCCAGACAGGTCCAGGCCGTGGCCGCAGATGCCGACCTGGCTCACAAGCTCCATACCAGTACCCGCGAACCCCTGCTCCTGCTTCAAGGGGTAACCCGTGACGCACTCGGCCATGGCCTGGAATGGTTCAACGTCTGGCACAGCCCCAACACCGTCTTCGACGTCGACGCACAAGTGACGTCGCAGCCGACGTCTATCTCCCAGGAACACGTCCGGCGGCTCCGGTCGCTGGCTCAGCAACTCGAATCAGAACTGGCAGCCCTGGGCCACGGCACAGGCTGAAGTTTCTCCCTGTGGGGGCAGATTGGGTCCTCCCTGACCTCCCTCAGGAACTCAGCGTGCCCCTGACAATGCTGACGCTCGAATGCGCCGGGTTTCCGTCCACGGGCTCGTCGGAGACGTCCACAATCGGATACTCGCCCAGTTCCAGGCCTGCAGGCACCACAAACGTGCCTGAATCCGAGTTCATGATGCCCAGGCTGACCAGCTTCGAGAGGTCGGGGGCGATCAGCCAGACCTCCTGGTAGCCCTTGGCCTCGTCCTTGCTGAGTTTCACCTCCAGCGTGCGGGAGCCGTCCGACGCCCTGACCACCTTCGCGGAACCTGTGGCCGAATGCTGGGCCAACGGTGTGAGTTGCGCCTGGGCCAGCGGTTCCGGCGCCCGGTTCAGCGTCCAAACGGTGGCCGAGGCCACCAGCAACGTTGCCGCCGCGGCAGCCAGCCACGGTCCGGGACGCTGCCACCAGGCGGCCGCCCGGCGTCGGGCGGGCCGGGCTGCAGGCCGCGAAGGTGCCCCCGGCTCAGACCCTGGAACCGCGTGCAGGGACGACGCACCAGGCAGTTGCGACGCACCGGGCAGCTGCTGCGCGGCAGCCGTCAGCGGATCTTCCAGCAGCGACTGCGACAGGCCCAGTTCACGGTGGATCCCGGCCCACACCTGCGGGCCGGGAGCCTCCAGGCTGCCCGGGTCCGGCGTCGTCTTGACGGCATCCACCGCACGGCGGAGGGCCGCAAAGTCCGCGGAACACTCACTGCAGGTACGCAGGTGCTCCCTGCCGGCGTCGTCCTCCCAGTCGTCATACAGCGCAAGGAGGCTCAACTCTTCCGGATCAAGATGCGGCATGGTCTACCTCCAATCTGTTTCTCAAGTGGGACAAGCTGCGGCGGATGTGGCTCTTGACCGTACCAAGGGGCAGGTCCAGTTTCCGCGAGATCTGCTCGTGGGTGAGGTCGTCGTAGAACGCCAGCTTCATGATGGAGCCCTGGGGTTCGCCGAGCCTGTCCAGTTCCCCGTCCAGGAGAAGCCGGTCGGCCAGTACCTCAGCCGCCTCCGGTTCGGGAAGAGCCTCACCCGGCCCGCGGACTTCAGCGGCAGCAATCACTTTCCGGGTTTCCCGCGCCGAGGCGGACTGCGCGTCCGTGATGACGTTCCGGGTGATGCCGACGATCCACGCTGGAAGCCTCGCCACCTGGGCATTGAAGGTACTGCGCGAGCGCCAGACCCTGATGAAGACTTCCTGCGTGATGTCATCGGCAGCGGAGCGGTCACGCAGCGAGCGCAGGGCCAGCGTGTGTACCAGCGGAGCAAACTCCCGGTAGGCCGCGGCGAGCGCACGTTCATCTCCAGCGACAAACGCGGACGTCAGCCCGTCTTCCCATCCAGGAGATGCCTGGTCGGCAAGTGCCAAGCTGGGCTCCTTCCCGGCATCGGTGACGAGAACCACGGCTGGATCACCGCTCATTCAAGGACCGCGGTGACAATCACATTGTCGCTGTAGTCCATTCGTTCGTCCAGCCATCTGCCGCCACAGGTGACCACCTTGAGTTCATGCGGCCCGGACCGGCGGAACAGCGACTCGCCGTCGAAGCTGTCCTTGGCCATCAGCTCCACGCTGACCACTCGGTAAATCAGCGGCGGCGCGTCCTGCCGCCCCACCTGGATGGCGGTTCCCGCGGCCACGTTCTTCAGTTGGGAAAGGGGTGCACGGTCTGAGGTGGTGTCGATATGCCCGGCGATCACGGCTGTTCCGGCTGCTGCTCCAGGGGCAGGGCCGAACCGGTACCAGCCGGCCTGGACGAAGGACTCCGGGATCTCCATTGCCGCCCCGGCCGCGACGCCTACCGGCACTACGGACAAGTTGATGGCGGTGCCGTCCACCAGGAGCGACGTCGGCACCGGCACCGCAGCAGCCGGCGGCGGCAGCGTCGCGGGTGCCACGGGGATCTGGGCAGGGGCGGCGGCAGCAACTTCTGCAGAAGCGGTGGTTTGGGGTGAAGGACTTCCGCCCGCAGCGCTGGTGCTGGGGTCTGCGGTCGAAGTTATGACCGGCATGGAGGGAGCGGCGGGGGCGCAGGCCGGAAGTAGCAGCGCGGCAGCAGCAACGGCTACCCGCCACGTAACGGAAATACGACGGCGGGACCCGCCTGCCGTCGTCGTGTTTGGCTTCATGACCGGCCTTCCCCGCAAAATGTGCCTGCGACCTGTGTGGATGAGTGAGGAGACCCGGCCCCCGGTTTGCACCGGCGGCCGGGACTCTGGTGCTTTTCCCGCCGCGCTGCCGGGCGTTTGTGTTAGCGAGCCCGCAACTCGGCAATGGTGCGTGCCATACCGATGCCGCCGAGGAGCAGGACAAGGGCTACGGCGCCGAATCCGATCGTGACGACAACCGACCCTGCCGATGCGCTGCCTGAGGAGACACTGGCGGCCGAGCCGCCATCCAAAGAGCCGTCAAGTGCTCCCGGGACCGATCCGGGTGCCGAGTGCAGGCCCTCAATGGTCTGTACTGCCAGCTGCAGGTTCTTGTCGGCCAGGCTGCCCCAGGCGTACACGATCGTGTGCGTTCCTTCGGCGACTGTTAGGTCAGCCGGGCCGATCACCGGAGCGGTGGTGCCGGTGGCCGCAACGGCCGCGGAGACCGTGCCGGGGTCAAGGGTGAGGCTCTGCTCGTTGGGGTTCGCCAGGTTGGAAACGACGGCGGCACCGCCGGCGAGGACATCAACGGCGGGGGCCGCGGCCGTGTGCCGGACCGTCAGCTTGCCTTTGCCTGCCGCGATCTGCGAGACGTCGTTGGTGAAGAGGTTCGCGGTGGGCTTGCCGGCGGCATCCAGGTTTGCGACGGCGGTGTAGTTGCCGTTCGCAGCCAGCGTCACGGTTACCGGGCCGATGGCGGGGGCTGAGGCGTCGGCGGCGTCTGAGGCGGTGATGGCCAGTTCATAGGCGCCTGCCGGCAGGGAAAGCGGACCTGCCAGGCTGCCGGGGGTGAAATCGTCCAGGGTTCGTTCGCCGTTGACCCAGACGTCCACGGTCAGGCCGGGAACGCCATGGAGCACCGAAAGCCGGGCGTCTCCCTCTGCGGCCTGGGCCGGACCGGCCAGGGCGATTGCTGCTGCGATTGCCGCTGCGCCGGCTCCTGCTGTGAAAATGCTTCTGCGCATGTCCTTCTCCTTGATCGGCCCGCCTGGCGGGCGTTTTTGCTTACACCCCTACTACCGGCGCAGCATCGGATTTGGATGCACTTGCATGGAAATTTCTTTTAAGGTTTTTGCGCGGGCACCGCAGTGCTGGCCCGGCGGACAAGCACCGGTGTGACCACGGTGGAACTCACGGCGGCGCCAGCTTCGATCTCCTTGAGCATGATGTCCATGCATCGCCGGCCGAGTTCCTCGAAATCCTGGCGCACGGTTGTGAGCGGCGGGGTGAAGTACCCCGATTCCGGCTGGTCGTCGAAGCCCACCACGGAGACGTCGTCGGGAACGCGGACCCCGGCCTCATTGAACGCCCGCAGGAGTCCCAGCGCCATCTGGTCGTTGCCGACAAAGAGCGCCGTGGCCGTGCGTTCGGCTGCGAGCCGGCGGCCGATCTCGTAGCCGCTGCCGGCGCTCCAGTCGCCCTCGAGCAGCAGGTCCTGCGGCAGACCGGCATCTTCCAGGGCGGTGCGCCAGCCCTCGGCCCGGAGCGTGCCGTCAATCCAGTCGGAGGGGCCCGCCACGTGTCCAATCCGGCGGTGACCCAGTTCGATGAGATGCCCGACGGCGAGCTCGGCGCCGCGCTTCTGGTCCACCATGGCGCCGCTCACGGCCTCGTCGCCCAGGGATCCGACGGCAACAACGGGGACCCCGGGGTTGAATTCCTCGAGGATCCGCAGGGTCTCGGAGTGCGGAACCAGCACGGCGATGCCGTCCACCGACTGGTCCGTGAAGTGCCTCAGTGCGTCGAAGATGGCGTCGCGGCTGACGGAACGGAGGGCGGCGATGCTGACGAAGTAGCCGGCATCCCGCGCGGCCTGCTCCACACCCAGGAGCGTGTTGGCCGGGCCGTACTGGGACAGTTCGCTGCCCAGTACGCCGATGGTCTGCGAGCGCCGGGTCACCAGGCTGCGTGCGGCCGTGTTCCGGCGGTATCCCAGTTCGGCGATGGCAGCCTCAACCTTTTCCCGCGTGGCCTTACTGACGTTCGGGTGGTTGTTGATGACGCGGGAGACCGTCTGGTGCGAGACGCCCGCGAGCTCGGCCACGTCCTCAAGGCGCGGCAGCCGCCCGTTGCTGCTTTTTGACATGTACCCATTGTGCCCGTTGCCGGCTCCGGGA
>DATCVX010000506.1:0-10153 GCA_036566705.1 Arthrobacter sp.
GGCCCGGCAAGACCAGCAACACATCACCCGCCCAACAAATCAAAGGAGCAAGCATGTCATTTGGTCAGCGCGATTTCGACCGCCAGAAGCCGGAAATTGACTTCCCGGAAGGCGATGTCCCCACGGAACTGGTCATCACCGACCTCATTGAGGGCGACGGCGCCGAAGCGAAAGCCGGCGACACCGTCTCCACCCACTACGTAGGCGTCGCCTGGTCCACAGGCGAGGAATTCGACGCCTCATGGGGCCGCGGCGCGCCGCTGGACTTCCGTGTCGGCGTCGGCCAGGTCATCCAGGGCTGGGACCAGGGCCTCCTGGGCATGAAGGTGGGCGGCCGCCGCCGCCTCGAAATCCCCTCGGAGCTGGCCTACGGCTCACGCGGCGCCGGCGGGGCCATCAAGCCCAACGAAGCCCTGATCTTCGTGGTTGACCTTGTGGGTGTCCGCTGACGCGGAGCTCCTGAGGCCTGAGGGCGCGGTAACGATCGGAATGAGCTGTCCCGATCGTTACCGCGCCTTCTGCTTTCCCCGGCGGATTTTAGTAACGTAGCGAAGGTGCCCGCATCCCGTACAGAACGCCTGCTTAATCTCCTGATCGCCCTCCTGAACACAAAATACGGCCTGCGCCGCAGTGAGCTGCGCGAAACGGTCTACCGCGACGTTTCCGGCAACGACGCCTCGTTCGGCCGGATGTTCGAACGTGACAAGGCCGACCTGCGCCACTTCGGGTTTGATGTCGAAACAGTTACCGACCTTGGCTGGAGCGAGGACGACCCGGCCACCACCCGGTACCGGATCGGGAAGGAGTCCAACCGGCTTCCGGAGGTGGAACTCAGCCCTGGGGAGTGGACGGTCATCCTGCTGGCGTCGCAGTTGTGGGAACGCGCGGCCCTCGGCACCGCCGCGGCAAACGCCCTGCGCAAACTCCAGGCCTCCAGCCGCCTCACTGATGTTGAACTGCCCGTCGGGGTGCAGCCGCGGATCAAGCCTGCCGGCAGGGCCTTCGACGATCTCGTTGCGGCCATGCACGCCCAGCACCCCGTCAGCTTTTCCTACCTCGCAGGAAGCACCGGCAGGGACGAACAGCGCACGGTTGAACCATGGGGCCTGGGGAGCCGGTTCGGCCAGTGGTACCTGGCCGGCTACGACCGGATCCGCCAGGCTCCCCGGTACTTCCGGCTGTCCCGATTGACCAGCGCCGTCACGGTCCTGGCCAAGGAGAGCTACGCACCGCCCAAGGGGTTCAATGTCCGGGCGGAGCTGGACCGGCTGCCGGAACTGCCGCTGCTGACCGCGCAGGTGGATGTCCGCGCCGGCCGCCTGCTGGGGCTGCGCCAGCGGGCCCTTGCCGGAACAGAAGGGCAGACGGACAAGTCCGACGGCGGCTACGACCGCCTGGGCGTCCAGTTCAGGGATGTCGAGGTTCTTGCCGAGGAACTCGCCTCCTATGGTCCGGACGCCATCGCCGTGGCGCCGGGCGAACTCGTCGCCGCTGTCACGCGCAGGCTGCGGGCAGCAGCCGATTTCTGCGCGGCCCCGGTTCCGGCCATTGCCTTCAATGATCAGCCCCGGGCGGGGACCCTCCGCAAACGGACCTCCGAAGACCAGCTCAAGCGTATGCTCCAGCTGGTTCCGTTCCTGGTCCATAACCAGGGACTGCACATCCACGACGTTGCCGAAAGGTTCGGCGTCAGCCGCGAGGAACTTGAAGACGACCTGCGGATCCTCATCTGCTCCGGGCTGCCTGAGGGGTACCCGGACGACCTCCTCGATATCCAGTGGGAGGACGGCCACGTGTACATCACGCAGGACCTGGACCTGAAGCGCCCGGTCAGATTCACCGTGGCGGAGGCCTGCGCGCTGCTTACCGGCCTGGAAACCCTGAACGGGCTGCCGGAACTCGCCGAAGGAGGCGCGCTCGAATCGGTCACGCTCAAACTGATGGCAGCGGCCGGGGAGGAAGGGCTGCGGGCAGGGTCCCTGGCTGGTCCGGCAGTCGGTCCCGCTGACAGGGCCACGCTTGAACTCGTCCGCCAGGCCATCGCTTCCAGGTCCCAGCTGCACCTGGTCTACCTGTCGCCACAGGGCGACCGGGTTTCCGAACGGGACGTGGATCCCCTCCGGCTCTATTCGCTCGACAACACCTGGTATTTCGAGGCCTACTGCCACTCAGCACAGGGGCTGCGGAACTTCCGCCTGGACCGCGTTCAGGAACTTCAACCGAACGGGAACCCGGCGTCGGCCGCGGTGAAGCCAAACGAAGGCTTCCCGGCGAAGCTGTTCACGCCGAACGACGACGACACGACAGTGACGGTCCAGCTCACCAGGCAGGGTACCGGGCTGGCCGACGACTATTACGCCGAACGGACGTCAGAGCTGCCCGACGGGGGTCTGCTGGCAGAGATCCGCTTTGGCAACACTGCATGGCTGCCCATGTTCGTAGCACAGCACGGCGGCGCCGTGCGCATCCTCGAACCCAGCGAGCTTGCCGACCAGTCACGTGCCTGGATCGAGGCGTCCCTGGCCAGCTACGGGGGCTAGACTTCTCAGCATGCCTTGGTGGTCTTGGATCCTTATCTGGATAGCGCTGGTTGCGCTGTCCCTGCTGTTCTACGTCCTGTTGGGCATCCGGCTGTTCCGCCAGTTTATGGCGACGCTCAAGGACCTGGGCGCGGCGGCGGACAGGCTGGGCCATTTCAGCCCCGCCGTCCCGCCGGCGGCGCCGGAGCAGGCGGCGCCCGCCCAGGGCGCAGCCGTTTTTGCCTCTCCAGTACAGATGCGACATGATTACCACACATCCAAATCAGCCCGCCGGGAGGACCGCCGCCTAAGGCGTGTCCAGCGCCGGACTGACCGTGGCCAGCGGCAGTCGCTTGGCGATCTGGACTTCACTTAGACGTAGGATGTTTTTAGAGGAAAGGAATTCCCGTGGGAAGACTCTTTGATGGCCCCTGGCCGATCGTCATTATTATCGTTGTTGCTTTGCTGCTCTTTGCTGCCCCCAAGCTTCCTGCCATGGCGCGCAGCCTTGGCCAGTCCATGCGGATCATCAAGTCCGAGGTCAAGGAAATGAAGAACGACGGCAAGGCCGAAACCCCTGCCGACACGACCGGACCGGTGGAGGGCAGGATCGTCAACCACCCGCAGGCAAAGCCCGGTGAGCCGACGGACGGTACTGACGTGCCGCCGTCGAACCGCGCCTGACCCACGGTGGCACTAACGAGGGGCCGGAAAGCCAACCCGGAGGGCCGGATGGCCCTCTGGGACCACCTCAAGGAACTCAAGAACCGGCTGATCAAATCCGGGATCGGCGTCCTGGTGGGCGCAATCGGCGGGTGGGTTCTCTACAACCCGCTGCTGTCGGCACTCAAGGAACCGGTGGACAGGATTGCCCTGCAGACCGGCGGGGTATCGTCGGTCAACTTCTCCAACATCGGTTCTGCCTTCGATTTCCAGCTGCAGATGTCCCTCATTATTGGCCTGGTCATTTCCAGCCCGATCTGGATCTACCAGCTGTGGGCCTTCATCACCCCCGGGCTGACCAGCACGGAGCGCCGGTACACCCTGGGCTACATGGCCGCGGCAGTGCCGCTATTCCTTGCCGGCATCTGGGCCGGCTGGCTGGTTGTGCCCCAGGTTGTCCGTGCCCTCACGCAGTTCACCCCGGCCGGATTCTCCAACATCATTGACGCCCGCGACTACATCGACTTCGTCACCCGGATGGTCCTTGTCCTGGGGTTCGCTTTCCTCGTCCCGGTGGTCCTGGTGGGGATCAACATGGCCGGTGTAGTCACCGGCCGGACCATCCTCAAAGCCTGGCGCATCACGGTCTTCCTGGTCTTCGTCCTGGCGGCCATCGCCGCCCCCGGAGCTGACGCGATCTCAATGTTTATGCTGGCAGGGCCGTTGCTGGTGCTGTTTTTCGCGGCCATCGGCATCTGCCTGCTGAACGACAAGCGCCGCGCCCGGCGGGTCAGCAAGCGCGAGGCTGAGACCGAGGCCACAGCCGATGTCGCGACGCCCGGAAACGAACTGAAGAACCTGTAGCCCCGCGCCCACTAGGCTGGAGTCATGTCCTCTATTTCCGGGCCGCCTCCTGCGGAACCGTTCTCTTCCTGGCCAACCGTTCCCGCGCAGCCCTCGCCGTCTGAGAGATACCAGGCCAGCAAGGAGCGGACAGCCGAGGCCGCCAGCTACCTGGGCGGTTTTGTCCGAACCCTGGAATTCGAGCTGGACGACTTCCAGCTCCAGGCCTGCCGGTCCCTTCAGGAGGGCAGGGGAGTGCTGGTCGCGGCGCCGACCGGCGCGGGCAAGACCATCGTGGGCGAGTTCGCGATCTATCTCGCGCTCGAGCGGAACCTCAAAGCCTTCTACACCACGCCCATCAAAGCGCTGAGCAACCAGAAGTTCGCCGAGCTGGCGGAAAAGTACGGAGCCGACAACGTTGGCCTCCTCACGGGAGACACCAGCATCAACGGCGAAGCACCCGTGGTGGTGATGACCACCGAAGTCCTCCGCAACATGCTTTACGCAGACTCCGCGTCCCTGGATGACCTGGGTTTTGTAGTTATGGATGAGGTGCATTACCTCGCCGACCGATTCCGCGGCGCCGTGTGGGAGGAAGTCATCATCCACCTGCCCAGCGAAGTCCAGGTGGCTTCGCTGAGCGCCACCGTGTCGAACGCCGAAGAGTTCGGCGCATGGCTGGACACCGTCCGCGGCGACACCGACATCATCGTCTCCGAGCACAGGCCCGTGCCCTTGTGGCAGCACGTCATGGTGGGCAAGGAGATCGTGGACCTCTTCGCGGGCGAAACCACCTTTGACGAGATCGCGCCGCCCGCCGATGCGGAAACGGGTGCCCCGGTGCCCCCCGTTGCGCCGCCCGAAGAAGTGGCCGGCCGTGGATTCGAGGTCAACCCCGACCTGCTGGCCATGGCCAGGAGCGAGAGCCAGCAGAGTTTCCGCGGGCGTTTTGGCCACGGCGGCCGCAGCCAGCGCCGGCAGCACAGGCAACGCGGGGACGACCGTCCGGGTCCGGGCGCCCAGCAGGCGGGTGTCCGGAAGGCCAGCCGCCCCCAGGTGATCGCCAGCCTGGACCGGCAGGACCTGCTGCCCTCCATTACCTTTATCTTTTCGCGTGCCGGCTGCGACGCAGCAGTTGCGCAGTGCGTGTCCTCCGGCCTGTGGCTGACCACGGAGAAGGAGCAGCGCATCATTGCCCAGCGCGTCGATGAGGCCGGGCAGGACATCCCCTCCGAGGACCTGGATATCCTTGGCTTCTGGACTTGGCGCGACGGCCTGATGCGTGGCTTTGCGGCCCACCACGCCGGAATGCTGCCCACGTTCAAGGAGGTCGTGGAGAAGCTGTTCGTCGAGGGCCTCGTCAAAGCCGTCTTCGCCACAGAGACCCTCGCCCTTGGCGTGAACATGCCGGCACGCTCCGTGGTCCTGGAGAAACTCGACAAGTTCAACGGTGAAGCCCACGTGGACATCACCGCGGGGGAGTACACCCAGCTGACGGGCCGTGCGGGCCGGCGCGGCATCGACGTCGAAGGCCACGCCGTGGTGCTTTGGCAGCCAGGAACGGATCCGACTGCGGTGGCCGGCCTTGCGTCGCGCCGTACGTATCCGCTCAACTCCAGTTTCCGGCCGACGTACAACATGAGCATCAACCTTTTGGCGCAGTTCGGACGGGCCCGTGCCCGCGAAATCCTGGAATCCTCCTTTGCGCAGTTCCAGGCGGACCGTTCCGTTGTGGGCCTCGCCAGGCAGGTGCGCAGCAGGGAAGAGTCCCTCGCCGGCTACGCCAAGTCGATGACCTGCCACCTCGGGGACTTCACCGAATATGCCAGGCTGCGCCGGGAGCTGTCGGACGCCGAGAACATAACGTCCCGAAGCAAGTCGCGGGCCAGGAAATCGCTCAGCGACGACTCGCTGGCCAGGCTTCTGCCGGGGGACGTTGTGGACGTGCCCGGAGGCCGGGCGCCGGGTCCGGCTATCGTACTGAGTTCAGATCACACGAGCCGGGAACCGCGGCCTGCCGTCCTGACGCTGGACAACCAGCTGCGCAGGATCGGAACCGAGGACCTGGAGGGGCCCATCGCGCCCATGACCCGGATCCGGATCCCGAAGTCCTTCAATGCCAAGGTGCCAAAGTCGCGGCGGGATCTTGCGTCGTCTGCGCGGAACGCACTGCGGGAGAACCGCCCCCCGGCCGCCACCAGCAGCAGGGACATCGATTTTGGCCGCGCCACGGCCCTGCCCAACCAGGAAAAGCGCATCACAGAGCTGCGGCGCGCCCTCCGTGCCCACCCCTGCCATGGCTGCAGCGAGCGTGAGGACCACGCCCGCTGGTCGGAACGCTGGTGGAAGTTGCGGCGGGAAACGGATGCGCTGGTCCGGCAGATCCAGGGACGGACCAACACGATTGCCAAAACGTTCGACCGGGTCTGCGACGTGCTATCCGCCTACGGCTACCTGGAAACGGCGGCGGACGGCCGGCAGTCCATCAGCGCGGACGGCCAGCGGCTGCGGCGGATCTACGGTGAAAAAGACCTGCTCATCTCGCAGTCCCTGCGGCTGGGCGCCTTCGGTGACCTGGACGCCGTCGAAGTTGCCGCCCTCGCCAGCGTCCTGGTCTACCAGGCCAAGCGTGAGGACCGGGGCCTCCGGCCGCGGATGCCCAGCGTCTCGCTGGAATCGTCCGTGGACCTGGTAGTCCGTGAATGGTCCGCCCTTGAGGATCTGGAGGAGCAGAACAAGCTTCCGCTGACGGGCGAGCCGGAACTGGGGCTCGTCTGGCCAATGTACAAGTGGGCACGGGGCCGGCACCTGCAGGACGTCCTCAACGGCACGGACCTCGCAGCGGGCGATTTTGTGCGGTGGGTCAAGCAGGTCATCGACCTGCTTGACCAGCTCGCCAAGATTCCCGGGCTGGAACCCCGCCTCGCGCGGCTGTGCACCGAGGCTATTTCGCTCATCCGCCGCGGCGTGGTGGCATACTCTTCCGTGGTCTGACCCTCCGCTTGCCGCGCCGCACGTGCGCCGCCCACAATTCCTAGGAGCTTTCACAGTAATGACCGAAGCAACATCTGCCGCGTCCCCGAACAAGCGCAACGTGGTGCTGTACCGCAACGGATCGGTGTACACAGCCGCTGATCCGTTTGCCACCGCGATGCTCGTTGACGGCGACACAGTCGCCTGGGTGGGTTCGGAACAGGCGGCATCCTCGATCGCGGACAGCACCATGGAGGTCATCGACCTCCATGGCAGCCTCGTCGCGCCCGGGTTTGTCGACTCCCACGTCCACTTGACCGAAACGGGTATCGCACTGGATTCCCTGCAGCTCGGAGAGGTCAGGTCGGCCAGGCAACTGCTCGACGCCGTCCGGTCCGCGCCCGGGAACGGGCCTGTGCTCGGACATGGCTGGGACGAATCGACCTGGGCGGACCCCGCACTGCCTACCGCTGACGAACTCGAGCGGGCCGCCGCAGGCCGGCACGTCTACCTGTCGAGGGCGGATGTCCATTCGGCGCTTGTATCGCGTTCCCTCACCGCCGCTGCCGGCCTCACGGATCTTGACGGTTTCTCGCCCGCCGGCCACCTGAAGCGGGCCGCGCACAGTGCAGCCCGCCGGGCCACCCGGGACCTGCCCGAGGATGCCTTGCGCGGTTACCAGCGGCGCGCGCTGGCTGAGGCCGCTGCCTACGGGTACGTCGCAGTGGCGGAAATGGGGGCACCGCACATCGGCGGGGTGGCTGACCTTCGGCTGGCTGCAGCGTGGAACACCGGCGGGACCGAGACTGTGCCGGAAGTGCTCCCGTACTGGGGAGAACTCGCCCTGAACCAGGAACACGCACAGTCGTTACTCGACGGACTGGGAGTGCCCGTTCGGGGGCTTGCAGGCGACCTGAACATCGATGGTTCCGTCGGTTCGAGGACCGCGGCCCTCCGCGCCGACTACAGCGACGCGGCGGGGGAGCGGGGCAGTCTCTACCTTTCGGTGGATGAGGCCGCTGCCCACCTCGCCGCGTGCTCCGTGCTTGGCATCCAGGGCGGGTTCCATGTCATTGGCGATGCCGGACTGGACACAGCCCTGGCCGCGCTTGACCTGGCCGCCGCCGAGGTGGGCGAACAACGGATCCGTTCGGCGGGCCACCGGTTCGAACACGTCGAGATCGCAGATTCCAAGGCCGTGGAACGGCTGGCGCACTACTCCGTCACAGTCAGCTCACAGCCCGGCTTTGATGCGGCCTGGGGCGCGGCCGGCAGCCTCTATGAGCAGCGCCTCGGCAGCCGCAGCACGGGGATGAACGCCTTCGCCTCGTTCTACTCCGCCGGGGTGCCGATCACCTTCGGAAGTGACAGCCCCGTGACACCCCTGCGCCCGTGGGCAAGTGTGCGCGCCTGCCTGGAACACCACAACAACGGTCAGCGCATCTCTGCACGGGCGGCTTTCCTCGGCCACACACGGGCAGGGTGGCGCGCCGCGAAGTACCACAATCCGATGGCCGGGCAGCTCGTTCCAGGGGCGCCGGCAAGTTTCGCCGTGTGGGACGTTGAAGAACTCATGGTCCAGGTCGCTGACGGCAGGGTCCAGTCCTGGAGCACCGATCCCCGTGCCCGCACCCCCCTGCTGCCGGCACTGGACACGGGAACCGACCCCGTCTGCCTCCAAACGGTGCGTGACGGTGCCGAGCTGTACTCCAGCCCGGCCCTCCGCTCATAAATCGGGTCAGCCGGCATCACCCTATAATGGGAAGTTGCGCCTGCCAGTGACTTCACTGTGCCCCGGCGCTCTGACCGCTTTCATCCAGGAAAGGCTCTCTGTGCGCGTCCTCACTATCATTCCTACTTACAACGAGCTGGAATCGCTGCCCAAGACTCTCCAACGCCTGCGGGAAGCGGTGCCTGCATCGGATGTGCTGGTGGTGGACGACAACAGCCCCGACGGTACCGGCCAGTTGGCCGACAGCTTCGCGGCCGCGGACTCCCAGGTGCATGTCCTGCACCGCAAGGGTAAGGAAGGCCTGGGCGCCGCCTACATCGCGGGCTTCAGGTGGGGCCTCGACGCCGGCTACGACGTCCTGGTGGAAATGGACGCCGACGGCTCCCACAAGCCCGAACAGCTGCCGCTCCTGCTGGACGCCATCGATCAAGGCGCAGACCTGGCAATGGGCTCACGGTGGGTCGCCGGCGGCAGCGTGGTCAACTGGCCGCTGTACCGCCAGGCCATTTCCCGGATTGGCAGCACGTACGCCCGCATTATGCTGGGCCTGAAGATCAAGGACGTCACGGGCGGCTACCGGGCGTTCCGCAGGACCACGTTGGAGAAGCTGAACCTCGACCAGGTTGACTCGGTGGGTTACGGCTTCCAGGTGGACCTTGCCTGGCGCGTCGCGAAGATGGGCCTGAAGATTGAGGAGCGCCCGATCACTTTTGTGGAGCGCGAGCTGGGTGCATCGAAAATGAGCGGAAACATCGTTGTGGAAGCCATGATCAACGTCACCAAGTGGGGGCTGCAGGCCCGGTGGAACAAGCTCACGGGCAAGAAGGATTCTTCCCAGGCATAATCCGCAGCCGGGCGGCCTTGGCCGTCCGGCCCGGGGCCGCGGTATGTAGCGGCGCCAAAAAAGGGGGCCTTCCCCGCACCTTTTCCCGGTGCGGGGAAGGCCCCCTTTGAGTTAGCCGGCGCTTGGCGGCTGGTGGTCTGCGGAGTTACGCAGTGCGCCGTTCGCCACGGCGTTCGCGAAGGATCGTCAGGCGGTCTTCAAGGATCTGCTCCAGCTCGGGGAGGGTCCGCCGCTCCAGCAGCATGTCCCAGTGCGTGCGGACAGCCTTTTCGTTGCTGGTGTCGGGCCGCTCGCCATCGACCAGGAGCGCTTCCTTGCCGGTCTTGGAAACCCAGACCGGGGGAATTTCCGCCTCGGAAGAGAAGGTGACAAAGACCTGCTCGCCATCCTCACACCTGTATTCGACACGCTGACGCGGAGCCGGCTCGACGCCGGACTCGGTCTCCATGCTCTGCGCGCCAAGGCGCATACCCCGCAGGCTGCGATCGCTCATGTTTTCTCCCTCTGGTCGGTTCGCGGAGCAAGGCCCCACGCTAGCCGGGGGCGGTATAGCGCCGCCGGACTACTGTGTGCACTGTG
>DATCVX010000507.1:0-4249 GCA_036566705.1 Arthrobacter sp.
GGTTCCGACGCTGCGTTGATCGCGGTGGTGTGCAGGTTGGTGGGTCCCACCAGCAGCGGTGTGACTTCCAGGCCGTTGAGGCGCTGTCCCGAGCCGCTGATGGCGAGGTTCAGCTGCCCGTCGGAAACCAGCACCTGGTTGATGATTTTTGTTGCTGATGATGCTCTGCTGGAGGACACCTGGCCGAACGAGGTTCCTTCGGCGGCAACGTCGGTGCGGGTGGAGCCGATCCAGTCGCTGTGGTAGGTCTTCAGGGCGTAGGTGCCGTTGGGGACGTCGAGCTGGAATTCGAAGCTGGAGCCGCTGAGGACGAAGTCGCGCATCAGGTTGCTGGTCACGGCGCCGCGGTCCCGGTCGCTGAGCACCGAGATGTCCTTGAAGCCGAAGCCGCGCTCAGCCGTGTAGGCCATGGTCCGGTTCACCTCGGTGTAGCCGGCCTCGACCGGCGCTCCCACGGGCCCGAAATCGAACTTATATTTTGCCTGTTTGGTGGTCAGGTTGAGGGTGTCGCTGGGCTCGGAGAGGCCCTTGCCGTTCATCGCGGCCACCCGGACGTTGTAGGCCGTCCCTTCGGCCAGGCCCGAGAGGTTCACCGTAGGGACGGTGGAGGTGGTGGTGAGCTTGTAGGCGCTGTCCGGTTCGGAGGCCAGTTTGCGGTACACCTTGTAGATGTCCGCGCCGTCCACCGGCTGCCACTTGAGGAGCGCCCCCGCGTTGGAGACGCTGCCCGCCACCAGGCCCTGGGGCTTGGCGGGAACGGACGACGGCGGTGCAATTTCCTTGACGCGTGCGGCCAGCGGAACGCTGAGCTGCTTTACTCCGCCGGCTACGAGGCGGGCAATCTGAATCGCGCCGTATTCCTGGAAGTGGGTGTTGTCCACCGTGCCGGTGGGCCGGTTGGGATAGACGCCGGCATCGACGTGGAGGAACACGGACTTGGTGTCCTCGGGGCCGATGACATCGTAGTAGGCGCGGCTCGAAGCGGAGAGGTCCACCAGGGCCACGCCCTCCTCGGTGGCCAGTTCCTGCATCTTCGCCACGTATTCGGGAAAGCTGACATTGAACTTGCCGGTGGCTTCGTCGTAGTCCCGGCGTCCCACGGGGGTGACCAGGATGGGTGTTGCGCCGCGCTGGCGTGCGCCGTTGACGTAGGTGCGCAGGTATTCCTTGTAGTCGGCGGGGGAGGCGTAGCGGTCGTCGACGCCGATAGTGGCGTCGTTGTGCCCGAACTGGACCATCAGGTAATCGCCGGGGTTGATGACCCTCAGGATCTCGTCCAGCCGGCCCTGGGTGATGAAGTTCTTGGAGCTGCGGCCGCCGATGGCGTGGTTCTTGAAGGAAACCTTCTCGTCGAAGTAGCGGTCGATCATCTGGCCCCACCCGGCCTGGGGAACGAAACCGGGGTCGTAGGTCTGGACCGTTGAGTCGCCGGCGAGGTAGACGCCGGGATCCGTGGTGGCGGTGCGGGGAGCGCGGGCGGAAATGACCAGGGAATTGATCTTGGCCGCGGTGCCGCTGAAGTCGAGGTTGAGCTGGCCGTCCACCAGCGAGATGGGGAATTCCATTTCCAGATACTGCCCGGCGGGTTTGTCCGTGGCCTGGACCTTCGCCATGGTTTCCGCCGTGATGGCGATGTTCGTGGCCTCGGTGGCGTCACCGGCGATGAGCTTGACGGTGTAGTCGCCATTGGGCAGGTCCACCAGGAATGTGCTGCCCTGGGCCTGGACGAAGTCCGAACGCAGCGGGTCGCCCGTGCCGCGGTCCGTACCGGAGGTGACGGCGGTGTCGGTGAAGCCGAACTTCGTGGCCGCGGAGTATTGGGTGCCTGCGGCTACGGACGTGTAGCCGTCCGCTGTGGCGCCGGGGCCGAAATCGAACTTAAACCCGCTTCCCACCGGCGGCAGGGCAGTATCCGCCTGGACCGCCGGGAGTCCGGTGAAGGCGATGGCGGCTGATGCCACCGCGGCTGTCACGGCTTTCGCGCCGGCAGGGATCCGGCGCTGCCGGGATGGTGGTGGTTGCTGGGGTTGGCGGGCTGCTTGCGGCGATTTGTTCACGGACATCTCCTTCGATGAGCGGTGGCAAAGAGGTACCCAGGAAGGTTGGAACGATTCAAAAACATAATTGCGCCGACGGTGGCTCATTGCGGTTTTGAGGGTTCCGGGGGGATGGTTCGGAGTAGCTGAGACCTGGGAGAGTGATGCAGCTCGCACTGCAGCACTCATTGGTTTATCAGGCAGCGGCGACTACTGGCAAGCGTTTTCCCAACTTTCCCTGAGTTTTTCTGGCACTAGTTGTTAGGAAGCGTTCGGCCGCCCGCGCGGGCGGCGGTAACGGGAGAAGCCGGCGAGGAGGGGTGCCAGGTGCCCGAAATCGCCGGAAAGCGTCCCGCTCGCCGTTCCGGCCCTGTGTGTCAGGCTGTTGTGTGACAGGTTTTGCTGCCGCCGCTGCCTGACATGCTGGGTGGGGAAAGGTCCGTCATGGATTTTGTTAGCCCTCCCCGTGCCTCGAACCGTAAGCACTTCACTCTTGAGCAGAAGCACGCGATTCTGGATGAGTACGACAAGTGCCTCGATTGGGGGTCCAGGATTGCGTTCAGTCGTGCGGTCGGCATCACTGATGGCACTATCCGCCTCTGGGTCCGGCAGCGTGAATCCGGGGAACTGAGATCCAGATTCAAGACAGGGAGTGAGGACCATCGGTTGAGGGAAGGCGACAAAAGGCTGCTCAAGCAGGTCCTGAAGGAGAACGAAATCCTCAAGGCCAAGCTGGCCCGGTCCGAGGCCGCGGTGGACATTCTGGGAAAAGCTTCCGCGCTCTTGGACGCCATGGCCAAGAGCGCGGCGGCAACGGATCCCGAGCTGAAGGAACCGGAGCCGCAGCGCCCGGCGTGGTTGGTGCCAAAGCCTGGAAAGACATCGCACTGACCTTCACCGGGAATCTGGTGGCTGCCGGCTGGTCAGCGGTCAAGGCCTGTGCTCTTGTGGGCTTGCACCGCACCACCTGGTACCGGCATCTGAACCCTGCCGCCCCGGCCGGAATCACCGTGCCACAGGCCGACCGGGCTTACCCGAACCGGATCACTGCAGCCGAAGCGGAGGCGTTCATGGGGTTGCTCAACTCCGAGGACTACGGGAACCTCTCGGTCACCCAGGCCTACTACCGGATGCTCGACGCAGGGCATTGCTCCTTCTCGGTCGCCGCGGCCCACCGGATCGTGGCCGTGCACGGGCAAAACGGAGACCGCCGGCCACAACGCGGCGGTAACAGTCCCAAACGGGCCAAACCCGTCCTGGAAGCCACGGCCCCGAACGAGCTCTGGAGCTGGGACATCACGATGCTCCACGGCCCCGGAAAACACACCTACAAGCTGTACACAATCCTTGATGTCTTCTCCCGCAGGGTCGTCGGACACCGCGTCGAATACACCGAAACCGCAGCCCTCGCCTCAGCCCTGATTAGAGACTCCGTGACCGAAAACAGGACCCGCCCCGCCATCCTCCACGCCGATAACGGCGCGCCGATGAGGGCAGGAACCACCCTGGACCTCGCCCGCTCCTTGGGCATTACTTTGTCCTACTCCCGACCCCGGGTCTCCGATGACAACCCGTACTCAGAGGCAATGTTCAAGACCGTCAAATACGACCTGGAATTCCCCCGACGATTCCAGGACCTGCAGCAGGCCAGGGACTACATGGCGGCGTACTTCATGGACTACAACGCCAACCACCGCCACAGCGGCCTGAACTATTACACCCCTGACACCGTCCATCACGGACAGGTCGAACACGCACGCAGGCACCGGCAAGCGACACTCGATGCCTGCTACGCACGCAACCCCCAGCGGTACCGCGCCAAACCCTCAGCGCCCGGAGCCCCACCCGCTGCCGGCATCAACCACAAACAAACCAACCAGCTGTCACAAACAGCTTGATATATACCGACGTTCCGGCGGCCCGGCGTCGTTCCGGCGATTGCGGGACTTTTCCACATAGCGACGGCGGCCCTCGCCCCGGATAGCCCCGGCACCTGAAGCTGGGTGAATGACCCAGCTCCCCGCGCCTTTGCCACAGCTGCCCGCCGAAGGAAACCTGTGGCGGACTGACCAACTGCACGCCAGCGGGCTCAATTCGAGGGCCATCCGGCGCCTCGTAAGTCACGGAAGCCTGGTCCGCCTGAGGTACGGCTGCTACATCCGCGCCTCCTTGTGGGAGAAGCAGCCTGCCGCAGTTCGCAGCGTGCAGTTGAT
>DATCVX010000508.1:0-10524 GCA_036566705.1 Arthrobacter sp.
TCTGGAAGTACGAGCTGATGCCGCTCCTGGAGGAGCACTACCACGGCCAGCTGACCCGGGCGCAGCTCGAGGAGCGCTTCGGGCTGGACCAGCTGCTGGGACGCCTTGCTGCCAGCTAGGCCGGCCCAGGCCCCCGCGGCAGGCGCGGCACCGCGAGGCCCCGGCCAACCGCCCCGGCACCTGGTCCTGGACGAACTTTCCGGCGGCATCGTGGACCGGTTGGATGCTGCCAGCGCGGCGTTCCTGAACGCGAGCGGCCTGGCGAAGGCCTCGCCGATGGGCATGGGTCTCTACCGGATCGAACCCGTGGGGAAGGTGGGTTCAGTCCGCACGTCCACGGTGCAGCTGGACGTCCGTCCCAAGGACCGGCTGGGCCTGAGCCGGCTCCTGTTCCTGCTCAGCTACGCGGGCAACCAGGGCTTCCGGAACGACTCCGTAGCCGCCGCGGAGGACCGCGACCTGTGGAGCGCGCTGGCCGAGTCGCTGGCGCAGCTGACCGAACGGGCCCTGGGCCGCGGAGTGCTGCAGGGCTACCTCACCGTGGACGAATCCCTCCGGACCGTGAAGGGCAGGATCCGGATTTCGGACCAGATCTCCCGGCGCCCGGGCATGCTGGTGCCGCTTGAGGTCTCGTACGACGAGTTCACCGAGGACATCGCCGAAAACCGTATCCTCCGGGCTGCGCTGGACCGCATGGGCAAGGTCCCCGGGGTCCGTCCTGAGGTCCTGAGCCGGCTGCGGCAGCTCAAGGGAAAGCTCGACGCCGTCACCCGCCTTCCGTCCGGCGCGCCGCTGCCGCCGTGGTCGCCCAGCAGGCTGAACGTCCGCTATCACGCGGTACTGCGGCTCGCGGAGCTGATCCTGCGTAACGCCTCCGCGGAGGCGGGGGAGGGGAAGCAGCAGACCGCGTCCTTTGTGGTGGACATGGCGCAGGTGTTTGGGGACTTCGTCGGGACAGCCCTGCGGCAGGCCATGGCGGTGTACCCGGGGGAGCTGCGGCTGCACTACAACGCGCTCCTCAGCGAGGCAGTGCACGATGCCGACCGGCTCTCTGTGCGCCCGGATGCGGTACACCTGCTGGTCGGCCGCCCGGTGGTGGTCTACGACGCAAAGTACAAGGCCGCCACGGACGCGGGCGCGTCCCTGTCCTCGGACCACTACCAGATGCTCGCCTACTGCACGGCCCTGAGGGTGCCCACTGCGTGGCTGGTCTACGCGGGTTCGGGTGAGGTGAAACTCCGGCGGATCCTCAACACGGACATCGATGTGGTTGAGTTCCCGCTGGACCTCTCCCGGCCGCCATCGGAGATCCTGGCCACGGTGGCAGACCTCGCGCGGCAGTCCTGGGGCGAAGTGGTCCGGGCCTCCCGTACAGGAGATTAGACCGGCAACCGGAATGTGAAAGTCGTGCCTTTTCCCAGCACGGATTCAACGTCGATGGTTCCGCCGTGGGCCTCCACAATGGCCTTGCTGATGGGAAGCCCCAGGCCCACGCCGGGGATGGCGGTCCGGCGCACGTTGTTGGTGCGGAAGAACTTGGCGAAGACCTCGGCCTGGTCATCGGCGCTCATCCCCATCCCGGTGTCGCTGACCCGGCAGGCGAGCTGGCCGTCCTCCTGCTCCAGGGACACCACCACGTTGCCGCCGTCCGGTGAGTACTTGATGGCGTTCGATACAAGGTTGTCCAGCACCTGGGAGATCCGGGGGCCGTCAACGTGGGCATCCAGCCGCACAGGCGTGTCGGCCTTCAACACCACCCGTGAGTCGGCAGCCTTGGGCTGGGCCGCAGACACGCTGGCGCGGACCAGCTCGGCGACGTCAACGGCGTGCGGTGTCACGATCAGCTGCCCGTGCCTGCTGACGAGGAGGTCCGATACCAGGGTGAGCAGGCGTTCGGAATTGCGCCTGATGATCTCCAACGGTTCCAGCTGGTCATCCGCAGGATCATCCTCCAGCAGGATCTCCACGTACCCCAGGATGGAGGTCAGGGGCGTCCTGAATTCGTGGGACACGCTGGAGACGAATTCGTCCTTGGCGGCGAGAGCATTCACCAGGTCGGTCACGTCGCTGAAGACGATCACCGAACCGGCGAACGCTCCGTCGGCGTCCTTCATGGCACGGGCGCTGGTGCTGATGGCCCGCTGCTCCTTGCCGGAGCCCAGCCAGACCAGGTAGTCAGTGAAGGTTTCGCCCAGCACCGCGCGGCGCACGGGTCGGTCCTCCACCGGAACGGGGGTGGTGCGGTCCGCAGCGAACACCAGCAGCTGCGACTCGTTGGGATCGTCGATGTCTTGTGGCCGTGCCAGTTCGTGGTTGGCACGCTGTTTGCGGTTCATCAGGATGTCGTGGCCGTCGGCGTCGACAGCCAGGACACCCATGTGCACGGTTTCAAGGACGGTGTTGAGCAGCGCCTCCTGGTGTTTGGCACTTTTCAGGTTGGCCTGGAGCTGCTCGTCCTTTTCTTCGAGGGTGCGCTGCTGCCGCATCATGCTCAGGGTCAGGACACTGACAGACACTCCGATGCCCAGCATCATGATCGGCAACAGCAGCGATCGTGCCAGGTTGGGGCCGGACACATCGCCCCGGACCAGGAGCGGAACCCAGATGATGGCGAGGGGTGCAAGGAAGGACAGCCACAAGGCCGCACGCGGGTAGTAGCCGGATGCGCAAAGCCAGATGACCGGGAAGACCGCCAACAGGCTGATGCCGGTGAGGCTTTCCTGACCGCCCTCCCGGCCCACGGCAATGGAAACGAAGTCCAGGAGCGGGATCACCAGGAAGCTCGTGTACGGCAGCCGGTCCCACGGCACCAAGTAGCACAGGGCCATAAGTACCAGCTGCGAAATCAGGAACGCCACAAAGAGGGGATTGTCCATGGTCCCGGGGAAAAACGCCCACGTCAGGAACGCCGTGACCAGCGTAGTGACGAACAGCGGCGTCTGGCTCAGGGCAACCCTGTCCGTGAGCCGGTACTCGTGGAAGGGCCGGCGGAAGAATTTCAGCCGTCCGCTGGCCCACGCAACAGGCTCACTCATGGTCAGGTGCCGAAAGTTCTGTTAAGTCAAGACGCATGACAGCAGGATATCGGCAGCCAGCTATATACTTCAGACGGTGTCAAGCAGGCTGAGGGGGCTGTAATGAGTGATCCACGTGTGGGCCTGGTAATCGAAGATGACCAGGATATCCGGGAACTGGTGCGCACAGTATTGACGCAGGCAGGTTTTGACGTGACAGTGGCAGGCAGCGGAGCTGAGGGCGTCCTGGCCGCGAAGACGCTGAATCCCGACGTCATCACGCTGGATTTGGGGCTGCCGGACATCGACGGATTTGAAGTGTCACGCCAGATCCGCGAATTCTCCGACGCGTATATTGTGATGCTCACGGCCCGGACTGATGAGCTGGACACCCTGATCGGCCTGGAATCCGGTGCCGACGATTACCTCACCAAACCGTTCCGTCCCCGGGAGTTGCGGGCCCGCGTGGCCGCGATGATGCGGCGTCCGCGTGCCGCGGCAGAGCCTGCGGATGCTGCCGGTGCCACGGATCCTGCCGGGGCCGAGCCGGCTGCTAATGGCCGCGGCAATTACGCCCACAACGGATTGGACCTGAGCTACGCGTCCCGCTCCGTGACCGTGGACGGGCAGGAACTGAACCTGACGCGAACGGAGTTTGAACTCCTGTACGCCCTCCTGGAGGCGGGCCGGACTGTCCGGACCAAATCGGATTTGGTGCGGCGGCTGCGCGACGAGGATTACGACGTCGGCAGTTACATCAGCGAGGCCGACGAGCGTTCCGTGGAAGTCCACATGGGAAACTTGCGGAAGAAGCTGGGCGATTCACCCCAGCGGCCGCGCTGGCTCCAGACGGTGCGGGGTGTTGGCTACCGGCTGGCGCCGGTCGAACGCTGAGCCTGGAGGCGGTGCAGGGTCTGCCGGCTGCACTGGTTGATCGGTTTGAGGTACGCGGCCGCGAGCCGTGGCAGGGCAACTGCTGTGTCGTTGTGGGCTGAGTCGCTGCGGATGGCGCCCTCCAAATCCAGGGCAAGGCCCGCCAGCCGCTCCGCTCCCACCATTTGGCTGGAGGTCTTGAGGCTGAGGATTGCGTCCACTGCGCCGTCCAGGTCGCCCGTAGTCAGGGCGAGGCGGAGCCGGCCGATCCGGCGCGGCAGGTAGTCGATGAAGTTGCCCACAAAGACCGTGCAGTAGCCTTCGTCCTCGTCCAGTTCCTCCCGCAACCTGTCCAGGACGGACTGGTCCACCAGCGGCCGCCCGGAATCATCAGATTGCGTCATGACGGTCCTTTCCGCTGGGGCCTCCCGCTCCGGAAACGGGGCGGTGACTCGAGGCATCGTTCCTACTTCAGATTAGGTCTGTTCCCTTGCCCGGTAAGGGTTTTGGAAAAGAATTGTGGCTTTCTTGATGAGACTGCGGGTTTTCCATCTAGGATCAGAGCCAGTGCGCCCCGCACTGCCTGTTTGTGGCCCAGGCCACGTCCCGATTGGGGGATTGATTGCGTTGTTCCGTACGTTGAAAACCGTGATTCTCGCGCTTGGCGCGGGCGCCGCCCTGGCCATGGCAGGCATCCAACCTGCCCAGGCGGCGCCAGCTGCGGCCGCGCAGATCACCCTCAATCCCACACAGGGTCCTGCGGGTTCTGCGGTGACCGTTTCCGGTGCCGGCTTTAAGGCCTCCACCACCGGCACCGTCATCGCGGGCTCCACCACCTTTTCGTTCCAGACGACGGCGTCCGGAGCCTTCAGTGCCGGCATCACCATTCCTGCCGTCGCCCCCGGAAACCTCACGATCACGGCCAAAACTTCTTCGGTCAAGGCTTCGGCCACGTTCGCCGTTGCGGCTACCCCAGCGCCTCAACCGCCCGTGGTCAGCACGGACCCGTTCCGCTTCGGTGTGGCCACCCCGGGCGGGCCGCTGGCCACCGCAGAACTGGACGAAGTCTCCCAGCTCGCCGGTGAGAGCCCTTCGATGGTGCTCTTCTACAAGGACTTCCTCCAGGCTCCGCCCATTGCAGAGCTGGACGCCGTCCGCGCCCGCGGGGCTGTCCCGCTCCTCACCTGGGAACCGTGGGCGTGGGGCGGCGGCGGGCTGGAGCAGCCCGCGTACTCGCTGGACCGCATCACCGCCGGTGATTTCGACGCGCGGATTTCCGAGTGGGGGCAGGCCCTCTCGGCTTGGGGCCAGCCCGTCATGCTGCGCTTCGCCCACGAAATGAACGGCAACTGGTACCCCTGGGCCGAAGGGGTCAACGGAAACCAGGCGGGCGACTACGTGCAGGCCTGGCGCCACGTCCATGACGTGGTGGCCGCCACGGGCGCCGGGAACGTCCAATGGGTGTGGTCGCCCAACGTCCCGTATTGGGGTTCCACCGACCTCGCCGGCCTTTATCCGGGCGCTGGCTATGTGGATATTGTGGCTTTGGACGGCTACAACTGGGGGACGTCCGCCGCGTGGAGCAGCTGGATCCCGCCGCAGGACCTGTTTGCTCCCGGCATCGCCCAGCTTCGCGCCCTCGCTGCGGGAAAGCCGATCCTGATCGCCGAGACGGCGTCCAGCGAGGCGGGCGGTTCGAAGGCGGCCTGGAACACGGACCTGGTGTCCTACTTGGCAGCCCAGCCCGATGTGATGGGCTTTGTATGGTTCCATTTCCAAAAGGAAGCCGACTGGCGCATCAACAGCAGCGCTTCCTCCGCGGCCGCCTTCAGCTCCGCATTGCTGGCCCGGCGAAGTTAGCCGGGTCTTCGCAGCCGGCCGGGTCTTCGGCGCTAGCCGGGGCGGGAAGGGCACGCGTTCCTCCCGGATAGTTGACCGTAGGCCGTGCGATTGGGGGCCTACGGATTCCATCCTTGCCGGAGGTACTCAATTTGGGCGGTGGCAAAGGATCAAGATCGGCTCAAGTTCCGCGGGCGCTGTGGTTGGACCCTTGCCGGCGAATGGCTACGTCGCCGAGGAAACGCACCAGCTGGTCCTCGAGGGCGGAGCCGTCCTTCAGTTCGCATTCCCACACGGTCAGGACTTCCCACCCTGCCTCTTCAAGCTGCCTGCGCTGATCGGCGTCGCGGTTCCTGGTGCGGGTGCGCTTTGCTTCCCAGAAGGTGGCGTTGGCCTGCGGCGCGTGCTGGCCGGCCCTGCAGTCGTGGAAATGCCAGAAGCAGCCGTTGACGAAGATGACTTTGCGGCGTCCCGCGAAGACCAGGTCCGGGTTGCCCGGCAGCCGGGTCTTGCCGGCCCCGCCGTGCAGGCGGTACCGGTAGCCTTTGGCATGGAGCAGGCGGCGGACCAGGAGTTCGGGTTTGGTGTTCTTTCCCCTGATCCGGGACATGTTCCAGCTTCGCCGCTCGGGGGTCAGCCTGTCCGCCATAAGTCCAGTCTAGGCAGCCCCTAGATCTCGCGTTCCGGCTGCTCTCCAAGCTGGAAATGCCGGCCGCTCACGGAGGTGGGTTCGATCTCGACGTAGAAATCCTTAAGTGTGGGGACCCAGGTCTTGAGGCCCAGTGCCTCGACGGCGGCGAGTTCCGATGAGGTGGTCAGGACCCGGGCGGTTCCCCGCAGGATCACCGACCACGCTTCATCGGACAGGACGCCGTCCGTTTCAAGCAGGACCCTGGAGTTGATGGTGAGCTGGGCCAGCTTGTTTCCGGGGGCCGTCCGCAAGTAGACCTTGCGGTCCGAGGCCAGGTAGTTGACGGGGAAAATGTCCGGTTCGCCCGCCACGGACACCACCAGCCGGCCGTGCTGTGTAGCATCGAGGAGCTTCCAGGACTGCTCTTCGTTGAGTTCCAGGACAGGGTTGCCATCGGCGTGATTGAACATCATGAGCCTATTCTTCTACGATCCGTAGAAAATGGCTAGGGCTTTGGGAAAATTCCGTCATTTCGGACCAAAGAGTTTATTGACAGCCATTGTCAACGCTTAACGCAGTGGAAACAAAGCTGTGACCGATTCGTCGTTCCTGATAGCTACGGTCGCAGGAGACAACTTGGTTCCCGCACGGAAAGCGACGCACCCATGAGCAATGACCTGGAGAGTACCCGGTTACTGGACCCGACGGCGGCCGGCGGTGCCGCCGTCGTCAATGGTCCAGGACAAACCGCGACGGCGGGCAACGCTGCCGCCCTCAGTGCCACCAAGGAGAGCCTGGAGGATTACACCCTCCGGTTCGCACCGCGCTCGTACCGGAAGTGGAGCGCGGGTGTGGTGGCCACCAGCGCCCTGGGCGGCATCGCCTACCTGGCCGACTTCTCGATCGGTGCGAACATCGGCATTGCCTACGGCACCACGAATGCGATCTTCGGCATCCTGGTGGCTGCGGTCATTATCTTTGCCACCGGCTTTCCGCTGGCCTACTACGCGGCGCGGTATAACGTCGACCTGGACCTGATCACCCGCGGGTCCGGCTTTGGCTACTACGGATCCGTGGTCACCAATGTCATCTTTGCCACGTTCACGTTCATCTTCTTTGCCCTGGAAGGTTCCATCATGGCGCAGGGGCTTGAGCTGGGCCTGGGCATCCCGCAGTGGCTCGGGTATGCGGCGTCCACCGTAATCATCATTCCGCTGGTCATCTTCGGCATGAACACGCTGGCGAAGCTGCAGGTGTGGACCACCCCGCTGTGGCTGCTGCTGATGGTGGTTCCGGTGGGATACCTGGTGATCTCCCACCCCGAAAGCATCGACAGCTTCTTCGCCTATGCCGGCGAATCCGCAGCCGTTGGACCCAGCCTGGCGTCGGTGATGCTGGCCGCGGGCGTCTGCCTGTCGCTGATGGCGCAGATCGCCGAACAGATCGACTACCTGCGGTTCATGCCGCCGCGCACCGAGGCCAACAAGGGGGCATGGTGGCGGGCCGTGATCCTGGCCGGACCGGGCTGGGTGATCTTCGGCGCGATCAAGCAGATTGTGGGCATGTTCATCGCGATCTACCTGATTGCCACACTCGATCCCGCGGCGTCCGTGCACGCCAATGAGCCGGTCCACCAGTTCCTGGGCGTGTACCGGGAGATGATGCCGGCCTGGCTGGCCATGACGCTGGCCGTGGTGCTGGTGGTCATTTCGCAAATCAAGATCAACGTCACCAATGCCTACTCGGGGTCGCTGGCATGGACCAACAGCTTCACGCGCATCACCAAGACCTACCCGGGCCGCATGGTGTTTGTGGTGGTCAACCTGGTCATCGCGCTGATCCTGATGGAAGCCAACATGTTCGGCTTCCTCAACACCATCCTGGGCTTCTACGCCAACTGCGCCATGGCCTGGGTGGTGACCGTGGCTTCGGACATCGCCATCAACAAGTACCTGCTCAAGATCTCACCCAAGACGCCTGAGTTCCGCCGCGGCATGCTGTACGCGGTGAACCCCGTGGGGTTTGCCTCCATGCTGGTCTCCGCCGGGATCTCCATCGCAGTGTTCTTCGGTGCGTTCGGTGCGGCCATCCAGCCGTTCTCGCCGATCTTTGCCGTGGGGCTGGCACTTATCCTGCCTCCGGTCCTGGCGCTGGCGACCCGCGGAAAGTACTACCTCCGCCGGACGGACGACGGCATTGACCTGCCGATGTTCGATGCCGACGGCAATCCGAGCGACCACAAGCTCCTCTGCCACGTCACCGGGCTGGAGTTTGAACGCCCGGACATGATCCGCTCGGCCCAGGACGGACCCGACGGCGAGCCGCAGTATGTGTCGTCGCTGGCCCTCTCCACCGACAAGACGGGCAAGTTGGTGCTGCCTGCGCAGACGTAGCCTTACCCGCTTTTGTTTCGCCTCGGCGGCCCGTGCGTTCGCACGGGCCGCCTGCATGTTCTACCTCACATCCGGAATAGTTGCAGACGCCAGCCAGTTGGGCAGGGCAGTACCACTTCATTTCTGAAAGGAACTGCGCATGCTGTTTTCTCCGTTGACCCTCGGCGAGCTCGAACTTCCCAATCGCCTGGTGATGGCGCCGCTGACCCGCCTCCGCGCCGGCGAGGAGGGTGTTCCGGGCCCACTCGTCGTGGAGCATTACCGCCAGCGCGCCTCCCTTGGCCTCATCGTCAGCGAGGGCACGTACCCGAGCCCGGCAGGCCGTTCCTACCCGGGGCAGCCCGGCCTTGTCACCGAGCAGCAGATCGCCGCCTGGAAAAAGGTCACCGACGCGGTTCATGCTGAAGGCGGCCGGATCTTTGCGCAGGTCATGCATGGCGGACGCGTGTCCCACGAGGACGTCACGGGCGGCCACCGCATCGTGGGCCCCAGTGCGGTCGCCATTGAGGGCGACGTCCGGACCCCGGCTGGCAAGAAGCCGTACCCGGTCCCGCATGCCCTCACCTCAGACGAACTTCCCGTGGTCATGGGGGAGATCGTCACCGCTTCCCGGAACGCGATCGAGGCCGGGTTCGACGGCGTCGAGCTGCACTCCGCCAACGGTTACCTGCTGCACGAATTCCTGGCGCCCAACGCCAATGTCCGCGATGACAGCTACGGCGGTTCGCCTGAAAACCGCGCGCGCTTTGTCATCGAGACGGTCAACGCCGTCGTCGCAGCCCTGGGTGCCAACCGCGTGGGCATCCGGATCTCGCCGGAGCACAACGTCCAGGGCATCGCCGAAACCGACGCGGCCGATGTCCGCGCCACCTACGAGGTGCTGGTGGACAGCATCGCGCCGCTGAACCTCGCCTACCTGAGCATCCTCCACCACGAGCCCACGGGCGAGCTGGTCCAGGACCTCCGCGCGCGGTTCGACGGGACGTTCCTGGTGAATACCGGCTTCGGTATGGTGACCACCCGCGACGAGGCAGTGGCCCTGGTGGCAGACGGCCACGCCGACGCGGTAGTGGTGGGCCGGCCGGCCATCGCCAACCCCGACCTAGCCCGCCGCTGGAAGGACAGCCTCCCGCTCAACGAACCGGACGCCTCCACGTTCTACGGTGAGGGCGCCAAGGGGTACACCGACTACCCCGCATACCAGGGCTAATCAGCACCAACGACGACGGCGGCACCCGCTTGGGTGCCGCCGTCGCTGGCTGCTCGGTGTGCTGTCCCGGCAGCGCGCGCCAAAAAGCCATCCGACGGCTTTCTTGGCTCATTTGTAAGAATGGCCCGCCTGGATCCTGGCGGGCCCGGGCGGTAAAACCCAGAATACTCCACCGAATGGAGTATTGCCAGAGTTTCTACAGTACCCGCTAACATCAGGGCCCGCGGTTTGGAAGATAGGCTGGGCGCATGACTGACCCCGCTTTTGAAGCAGCATTCCAGGCCGCGCAAAAGAGCCTCGGCGAAGGCGGCATCCCGATCGGGGCCGCACTCGCTCGCGGCGGCGAGGTCATAGCCGTCGGCCACAACGAGCGTGTCCAGCACGGCGACCCCATTGCCCACGGCGAGATGTCCGCCCTGAGGGCCGCCGGCCGCCAACGCAGCTACCGCGACACGGTTCTCTATACAACCTTGGCACCGTGCGCCATGTGCACCGGGACCATCATCCAGTTTAAGATCCCCAAGGTAGTGGTGGGCGAAGCGCAGACCTTTCCGGGCGAGTTTG